>NZ_APGP01000107.1:0-12604 GCF_000404025.1 Caldicellulosiruptor sp. F32 | reverse complement strand
GAAAATGCAAAGTTTTCTGGGAAAGGCTATATACTGTTGTTTGGAAACAACATGGGAAATGCACTCTATAACATAAAAGTTCCAAAGACAGGACATTACATCTTTACTCTTGCAATCTCAACGCTTGGGCTTGTAAAGGATGGTAGTATTGATATCTGGATAGATGGTGATTTGAAAGGCGGAGCGAAGGTTCCAAACGTAAAGGGTAAGTTCCAGGAAGTGGTTATAAGAAAGAAGATTTATTTAACAGCAGGTGACCACACAATATCACTGCAAAAATCTGGTGGATACACAATTGCGGTTGACTATTTTGTGATAGAAGAGATTGTTGCGGCAAATAAATCAAAGCTTTCAGTTTCTTCAAAGTTAGTAACGCCTAATCCACATCCCAATGCACAGAGACTTATGAATTATTTGGCGAGCATTTACGGTGAAAAGATTTTATCCGGTCAGCAGAGCAGCGGTGAAGGCAAAGAAGTTCAGATGATTTTTAATGTCACAAAAAGATACCCAGCTGTCAGAAGCTTCGATTTCATGGACTACTCACCAAGTAGGGTAGAACACGGTGCAAGAGGCACAGATGTGGATGAGGCAATTAAATGGTGGAAGAGTGGCGGCATAGTTGCGTTTTGCTGGCATTGGAATGCTCCAACAGGTCTTATTGACCAGCCGGGCAAAGAGTGGTGGAGAGGCTTTTACACAGAAGCTACAACATTTGATGTAAAGAAAGCTATGGACAATCCTAATTCAACTGAGTACAAACTGATTTTAAGGGATATAGATGCAATTGCTGAGCAGCTCAAGAAACTTCAAAAAGAAGGGGTACCGGTTCTCTTCAGACCACTGCACGAAGCGTCTGGCGGTTGGTTCTGGTGGGGAGCTAAAGGACCAGAGCCATATATAAAGCTTTGGAAGCTTATGTTTGACAGGCTCGTAAACTATCACAAGCTTAACAACCTTATCTGGGTATGGAATGGTCAGGATGCGGCTTGGTATCCGGGAGATCAGTATGTTGATATAATTGCAGAAGATATATATGAGGAAAAAGCTCAGTACTCCCCATATACAGAGAGGTTTGTGAAGGCTCTCAAGTACACAAATGCAAACAAGATGATAGCACTTTCTGAGTGCGGAACTATTCCTGACCCGGCTGTGCTAAAACAAGAAGGTGTTTCGTGGCTGTGGTTCTCTGTATGGGCAGGAAACTATGTTATGACAGGCAGCAAATACAACGATGAATGGAACGACAATCATATGCTAAGAAAGATTTACAACAGCGACTATGTAATCACAAAAGATGAGCTACCTGATATCAAGAGCATACCATTAAAGTGAGAGAAAAACCAATTGTATAAGAAATGTAGAGGGGATTTTTAGAAGCGGAGATAGGGTATTTATGGGGCGATAAACTCCCTCCCCCTTTTCTCTTTTTTAACCTAAATACAAAAAATTGAACAATATTTACCTTTGACACATCAAACAATCTAAATTAAAATTAAAGTATAGTGTTTTGCATACTCAACATAGTATAAATTATATAAGGGTATTATTAATACCCTTTTTGTTTTTGTAAGGGGGTGTTTTTGTGGCAAAGCACACGCAAAAAAGTAAATCAGCTGCCACAGCCGCCGTGCCAGATAAAGAAAAAGCAAGGTTTGTTCCTAAAAATATTCAAGCTGAGATAAAAGAAAAGATTAAAGACACTGGTGAAAAAGTAGCAAAGGCTGAGGGTAAGGACAAAACACTTTTACAGTTAAAGCTGGAGAGCAACAAAAAGGTTGATAAGAAAAAATTCAAAAAGGATAGAAGTGCTGAGAGGAATAAAACTTCTTCAAATAGATTTTTAAGTTTAGATAAAATTAAATCCCTATATTCAAAAGAGATACATAATAAACTTTCACACATCTTTGAAGATGCAGTTTCTGAGGTTTATAGAATTTTAATGGGGCTAAAGTATATCAAAAAGGCGCCAAATTACACCGAAATAGTTCTGAAGGCAAAGATATTTTCAACCTTGATTTTGATGATTGTAATATTATTTTTAATCAACAAAATGCCTTCTACATACAAAAAAGCGTACGCAGTTGTTTTGAACAATCAGATTGTAGGGTATGTAAAGGACAAGACTGAAGCACAAAACCTTCTTACCCAGATTAAAAAAGAAGTAGAGGAAAGACACAATACAGACAGTTTCATTTTACAAAGTAAGCTTCAACTAAGGAGCATTGAGCCTGGTCAATATCGTGAGACAAGGGTTGATGAGCTGAAAAATACTATCATAGAAAAGGGAAAGGTCCTTGTAAAAAGGTATGCTATTTTTGTTAATTCAAAACCATATTTTGTATTTGAAAATCCACAAACTCCAAATAACATTCTTAACAAGCTAAAAAAGGTCTACTATAATGACAAGGCATCGCAGGCAAAATTCTTAGAGAAGGTAGAGATAAAACCAGTTTATGTCTCACCAGCTATTAAAGTAGCTGACGAAGCTACTGCCTTAACAAAGATTATGTTTGGAAAAGACCAGGTAATAGAATATACAGTCAAGGAAGGAGATACTCTTTGGGATCTGTCAAGAAAATATAATCTTGCAGTGGATGATATATTTGCATCAAACCCAGGACTTTCAGAGAAAATTATGCCTGGGCAAAAAATAAAACTTACAAAAGCAACCCCGCTAATAAACGTTATGCTGGAAAAAGAGGTTGAATATGAGGATGTGCTTCCCAAAGAAGTAAAGGTTATAAAATCAGAAAACTACTATACCACCCAAACAATTGTCAAACAAGAAGGTAAAGATGGCAGAGCAAAGATTCGTGCAAAGATTGTCTATATGAATGGGCTTGAATATGACAGGCAGATTATCTCACAGCAGCTTATCCAAAAGCCTGTTGAAAGAATAGTTGTTGTTGGGACTAAAAAACCACCTGCGTACGTTGCAACAGGAAGGTTTTCATTACCTGCTTGGGGGACTTTGACATCAAGGTTTGGTTACAGAGGAAGAGAGTTCCACGAGGGGATCGACTTAGCTATGCCATGGGGTTCAAATGTGTATGCAGCAGATGGCGGTGTTGTAGAATTTACAGGCTGGTCAGGTGGATACGGAAAACTTGTAATTATAAATCACAAAAATGGGTATCAGACCTATTATGGGCATCTTAGCAGGATTTTAGTATCGCCAGGGCAGAAAGTTGCAAAAGGTCAGCTGATTGCAAAGAGTGGTTCAACTGGACGCAGTACAGGTCCGCACCTTCACTTTGAGGTGAGAAAAAATGGTGTTCCTCAAAATCCTCTTAGGTATTTGAGATAAAAAACTCAAAAAGAGGCTGCCCACAAAAAGAAAGAAGGGCAACCTCTTTTTTTTTGTTTAGTCTCCATTTAATGGGTTAAGATTTATAAGAAAATTTATAAAGAAAGAAAACCCAGGTGTGGGATGGTTGGAACATTTCAATCTGCCACAGTGTATGATACATCACCATGTCAAATGTTCGAATGGTTTCTTTCAATGTTTGTATTTACTTATTACCGCGATGTTGATTTTATTGTAAAGATAATAATCAGCACCAATAATCACTGCTTTTACATATCTTTTGTAGAATATTCTAACTATTCTGAGCTGATATACACTTTTAAAGTTTAGGGCAAAAAACAATCCTTGAAAATAATTCTTATTCATGTAAAGATTAAAAAACACCTGAGCTGTACTAAGAAAAACTAAATTGTATTAAATTAATATTAAACGCTTGCCTAACACCAAATTCTGATCAACTAAAACTATACAATATAGTGGTAAATAAAACAATAAATACCTTAAATATTAGCATACAGGATTAACACTTTATTTTTTAAGCTGTGTAAGTTTTTCAGTTTATCTAACAAAGTTAGTAAATATCTTTGGTTCTTTTTCAGGCTCTTTTACATTACTTTTCCCATTTTCAACAAGCTTCAAAAGCCAAGCCATGTTCTTGCCAAGTACTCTCATTATCTGAACTCCTTCCTCATCCTGTAGAACTTCGCCAGGTAGCCTTCCATGAATAACATTCCAATAGTTAGAGGTTGCAATTAACATCTCAGCATAATTCAGATATTGCATGAGCTGGTTAAATGCTGTAATGCCACCTGAACGTCTTACAGCAACAAGTGCTGCCCCTACCTTATGTCTAAATAGACTTCCATTTACTCCGGCAACATAAAAGGCTCTGTCTAAAAATGCTTTCATTGTTGCAGAAATTGAAGCATAGTGAACCGGTGAAGCTAATATTATTCCATTTGTTTCTTTCATCTTTTGAATCCATTCATTTACTTCATCATCAATTACACACCTTTCATTTCTATTTATAGCACACGTGCCGCATGCAAGACATCCTCTGATTGCTTTGTCTCCCACTTGCACTATTTCAACTTCAATTCCTTCTTTTTGCAGCTCCTCGGCCACTATCTTTATAGCATGGTATGTATTTCCTTCCTTTCTTGGGCTTCCATTAAATGCAACCACCTTCATCAATGTTCACCTCACAAGGTTTTTTAAATATTGTTGCTTAAGAATGAGGATAGACTTTTGAGGAGCTTTTGTCAAGACATAGCTTTATACTTTGCATGCTGGTGCTTTTGTTGGGATAGTCTTTTTAGAGGTTTTTGTAGAGTTTTTTGTAAAGTAAAATAGGAAATTTTAAAATGGAGTGTTGAATGAAAAATAAACAGCTTGCATTGTGAGGGATGGTCAAAGGTTTAAAAGGCTTCATAACCAGTTTTATCCTTTTTGCAGCAAACCTATAAATTTAAGCTCAGCCTAAAAAAGACTTTTCTCTCAAGGGATAGAGCCTATTTTTCAAAATATCCTAAAACCTTAACTCCCACCTTGCTGCAAAATACCCCTCTTGAAGAGACTTATGAAATAAGCTATAATGAAAGCAACATCAATTTCTTCCGCCAACTTTTAAAAAGAATTGTATCTGAACTATGAGGGGTGTAAACACAATTTGAAAATACTTACAGGCCGTCTTGAAGAGAATTGTATCTGAACTATGAGGGGTGTAAACATCAAGAAGCAATGCATAAAGCCCGGCTTTCTTACGATTGTATCTGAACTATGAGGGGTGTAAACTTAACCCTTCAAGTCCGCCTCGCCTCGATATCGACCTGTTTTATCTGAACTATGAGCGATGTAAACGATTGATACTATTTTTAGAACTTTCATTGTTTTTATACAGTCTTATCTGGACTATGGAGCTGTTGAAACAAATCAAATTTTCTTAGTCTTCTTCTATAACGTTTCTTCTAAGTTAGTATTTCAATAATCTTTTTTATCACGTAAATACAACTTTAAAAATTTCTTATTTTGAGCTTGGATAGTTTTGATCATATTCTTTGTTCTCCTTTAAAAATTTTATTTGAAAAAGAAGGATTTTTACAGTTAATGTCGAAATATAATAAACAATACAGTTTAACGCAAGAATTTGTTAAAAAAGGAGAGATTGTTTGAGATGAGAGCAAAATTTATATTTGAAGTACACAATGGGTTTAACGAAACCAAGGAACTCCCAGTTTATTATAGAACCTTATTTATGGCTTTTTTAAAAAAAGCACTATCATCATACAATGAGGAGTATTTCAAAAGACTTTATTGGTGGGAGGATAAAAAGAATAAGTGGCAAAAGCCGTTTGTTTATGCGGTAAATTTGCCCAACATGAATTTTTCAGACGATAAAGTGCTGTTCAGAGGAGATATAGTTTTAAACCTTTCAACTTCCGATTATGAGTTTTTTGTCAATATCTACAATAGTTTAATCAGCAGCAAACTATATCCTCATAAATTGACTAATAACTGTGAAATCAAACTCAGGAGGGCATACCTTATAAAAGAACCAGAACAATTTTCTTCAACTATGACTTTCAAAACCTTTTCACCTGTGGTGATTGAGAAAAAAGAGGGAGATGACAAAATTCCGATTTTACCCTATGATGAAGGATTTGAAGAGGTTTTGAACGATGTAATTGACTTTGAAATTAGAAATATCAGAATTTTGCGAGGGCAAAATAGAGGACTTTATAAAAGAATTAGTTTCAAGCCAATAAATGTCAAAAAGATTGTTGTAAAGCATAAAATTTCTGAGTTTGTAGAAAACACCGGCAAAGAAATTATGTATCTTACAGGCTTTGGCGGTATATTTGAACTATCAGGACATCCTGATGATTTAAAAGAGATTTATCAAAATGGACTTGGATTTAGAAGAGGACAAGGGTTTGGTTTTATTGAAGTGGTGAGATAATAATATGAAAAATAAAAGGGGAATAGCAAAAAATGAAGGAGAGGGTTTATTTAGGTGATTGGGCTTATAATGCAGGGATTATAGGTTTTATTGAGATTATGCTGGATGGAGAAGATATAGATTCTCAAAACATTATAACTATTGGACCAAATTACATTGAATTTGAAAGAGAAAGTTTGCAAGGGTTTTCCGACAAGTTTTTTAAGAAAGCTTATCAGAGGTATCCAAGGACAGATGAGATTATAAATGAAGGGAAAGATTTACTGGCCCAACTAAATAATCAAAGTGATATAGACGAACAGCAGAGAGAGAGAGTAAGAAAGTTTAAAGATAGAGTTAATGGTTTTGCAAAACTGAACAGAGTTGCGAAAGAATATGGATGCAGTTTAGAGAAAAAATTTAATAAAAATGAAGCAGTAGATTATGTAAACACAATAATAAAGATTTTGGAAGATAGAAAACAGGAGTTTATGGAAAACGATGTAAAAGTTTATTTGAACAGTGTCAGCTCAGTATATGGTGAAGCAAGCTTTCTAAATAGGCAAATTACAGAAAACCTAAAAGAAAAGTTTTACAACGACTTTGAAAAACCTATAATAGAGAAGGCCAATGAAGAGGACAAGAAGTATCCCTGTATATTTTGCGGTGAGAGAAAAGCTAAAAAAGGTGCAATGTTTAACACAGGGATTGTGAATTTTCTTGGAGCAAACAAAGACAACAAGAATTTCTTCTGGAACTTTAAGCCTCAGCTGCCTATATGCGAAATCTGTGAGCTTATGTATTTCTGTATTTTTGCGGCCCTGACTGAATTTAGAGTTGGACAAACCAAAAGGTTTTACTTTGTAGATAAAAGTACTTCTGTTTTGGAGCTATATCAAGCAAATAAATTGTTTATGGAAATAATGTCAAAAGAAGAAAATTTACTCAAAGACAAAGGAATTTTGAACTTCATAAATGATTACTTATTGTTGAAACTGAGGGAAGAAAGCAAGTTTGCCCTAACTAACATTCTTTTTGTTGAAATAGATCTCTCTTCAGTTGCTCCAAAGGTTTATGGCTTCAATATATCCAAGCAAAAGGCTGAATTTGTAACCTCCAATTATGAATTTTTTGAAAATGTTGTGGGAACCAAAATAACTGTGAAAGACAATACCTTGTATCCTTTCCACGAGCTTTTGCAGAGGTTTTTAAATAATACGCTAAGCTTTCAGTTTGTATCATTTTTAGAAAGTCAGTTTATAAGCTCTAAAAAAGTGAATTCAAAAATTAAAACAAACCTTTCACCCTATAGGCTTCAAATGTTTAACATTATCACATATAAATTTCTAAAAAGCATAAAAAGAGGTGAAATGTTGATGGATGAAAAAAGTTTGTGGAGGATGTACTTTTTTGGACAGGAGTTAAAGAAAACATTCTTAAAATCAGGTGCAGAAAACAAGATAACGAGCCTTGCATATCGTTTGATTTCAGCACTTAGAATTGGTGACATAAACACCTTTATGAATTTGGTTATTAGAACTTATATGAACTATAACATGGAAGTACCGGCTTTATTTGTTTCGTGTATAAATGATAAAGACAATTTTTGCGCTTTAGGATATAGCTTTGTAAACGGGCTTTTAGGAAGTGAAAGAGATGAAAGATTAGAAAATGAGGAGGATGAGGAGAAATGAGTAAAAATGCAGGTATCACGATTACAGTTGTGTTTGAAGCGATGAGCTTGAATTATGGAGAGAGTGTAGGGAATATCTCTGAACTTAAAAAGCTCACAAGAGAAAATAAGGTGTATACTTACATGTCAAGACAGGCATTGAGATATGAAAAACACAAATTTATGCTGGAAAATTCAGAGTACAGGGAAGCGCCTGTAACAGGAGATGAGCAGGTTGTGCAGTTTACAAAAGAAGCAACAATCACCCAATACCCTGAAATAGATTTATTCGGTTATATGAAGACATCTGGACAAGGGCAGGGTGCACAGACAAGGACAGCAGTTGTCAAAATAACACCTGCTGTCTCTTTAGAAGAGTATAAAAACGACATAGAATTTGCAACCAATTTAAATTTAGCAAAAAGAGCAAATACCAATCCAAACCCTTATCAGCTTGAACAGCATAAGTCTCTTTACACCTATACTGTTTCAGTTGATTTGGATAGATTAGGTAGAGACTTTGATGAGAAGGGAAATGTCATTGAAGAGGTGCCTATTGAAGAAAGACTGAAAAGACTTTATACCCTCTTTGATGCAATAAAGTTTTTGAGCAGAGAAATCAAGGGAAGAAGAGAGAATTTAAGTCCACTTTTTGTAATAGGCGGACTTTATCCAGTTAAAAATCCCTTTTTCTTGAACAGAATTAAGATCATAAAAGATGACGTTGGCTATGCAATTGATGCAAGGTTACTTAATAGCACATGCGAACTGACTCTTCCAAATGGTAAGAAAGTTTATGATTATACTTTATTAGGATTGATAGAAGGATTTTTTGTAAATGAAGAACAACTAAAGAAACTTTTGCCGGATTCAAGTGGAACAATTGATTACTTCTTTGAAACTTTAAAAGAGAAAGCACAGAAATATTATAAAGAGGGGACAGTTTGAAGATGTCTCAAAAACTTCTGAAGATTAAACTTTATCAACCTTTTGCAAACTTCAGAAAACCTTTTTCATATGGAATAGTAGACTCTTACCCTCTGCCTCCGCCTTCCACTGTAAAAGGTTGGCTTCACAATATCTTGGGGGCAAAAAATGGAGAATATTACAAAATGGCTGTTTCTATTTGTGGAAAGTTTAATTCCATCGTTTATGACATTCAAAGGATCATAAAATTTGACAGATTAAGAAAAGAAGACTCCTCAGCTCCAATTTTGAAAGATGTCTCAGCGAGGGTAATAAATGACGTTATATATGTGACCAACCTTGTTGATGTGGAGCTATGTATACATGTAAATGCAGAACAAGAGATTTTAGAAAGGATTTCTCATAATATCTTTAATTCTTACTGGGGACTTGGAAGAAAAGAAGACTTGTTGAGAGTGGATGAAGTGAAGTTCTTTGAACCGCAAGTTATAGAGTATAGAAAGTATGTAAAGCATAATCTTCCTAACATTGGGATGTATCTAAAGACAAGTACTGCGGAGAAGTTGAGGGTTGATGGAATTAGATTCAGACTGAATAATCGTTATATAAAAACCAAAGATGGTCTTAGGATATTTACGAATAAAAAAGATGTAGTGTATTTTGAAAATCTTCAACATTTAAACCCTATAATGTCTGTTAGTGATAAGCTGTTAGTAGATGATGAAAATATTCTTATTGATTTAATAGGTGATGATGAGTATGAAAGCCTATGAGGATATAGAACTTTACGCAAAGCGATTTAAAACTGAGAAAGGTTATGAATACCAGACAATATACGAGCATACAATGACACTACTGCAGAATATGGAAAAATTATTCAAAGAGTATAGAGAGGAGATCAAAGAAGGTTTTCAAAAACTTCAGATTGACCTTGAGAGGTTCAAATATTTGCTAAAATTAGCAATAATATATCATGATTTGGGCAAGGCAAATTCAAACTTTCAAAGAAAGATAAGAGACAAGACAAAATCAAATGAGGTACCTCAAGTAAGGGGTTTGTCTGTGGAGGTACCTCATAACTTTATCTCAATAGCTTTTGTGGATTTGGAAGATGAGATAGACAAGGGGAATATCAGCCCAGAAGATTTTGAAAATTTGCTTTTTGCTATTGCATTTTCGCATGACAGGGGCTTTGATTTCAACTACCAATATTTTGAAAAATATATTTGTGAAGATGTTTCAAAGTATTTAAATAACAAGACATTACTTCCTTTGTTTAAAGAACTTCCTTCATTTCCTACCAAAGATGAAATAGAGAAGAGTTCAAACTATGTATATAGAACTATTGACTGGTTGAAAGAGGTCATGCTCAAAAGTTATACCGACCTTTACAATAAAAACGCAATTATGAGAATTCTTTTAAAAGGTTTTCTTCATAGACTTGATCATTCAAGTTCTGCAGAAGTTAGTACAGAAGAAGGAAAGATTACCGATTTTTCAAATAAGGTTGAGAGCTACTTGAAAGAAAAAGGGAATTTTGCCGGTTTTAAAGAATTTCAGCTAAAAGCTTTAGATTTCTCAACCCAGAATGTTATTTTATTTGCTCCCACAGGCAGTGGTAAGACAGAGTTTGGCTTAAACTGGGCAGGCAGAAGCAAGTTAATTTACACACTTCCAATTCGTGTTTCAATCAACGCAATGTACGAAAGACTGGTGAGAATTTTTGGTAGTGATAAGGTTGGAATATTGCATTCTGACAGTATGATTTATCTGCTTGAAAAGTATTCACAATCAGCTGAAGATGTCCAAGAGTTAGAATCCTTATTTGACAATGTAAACCTTGCGAGGAATTTAAGTTTTCCAATAATTGTAACAACCGGCGACCAGATTTTTACATCTGCTTTAAAATGGCCTGGTTTTGAGAAAATATATTCGTTATTTTTATACTCGAAGATTATAATTGATGAGCCACAAAGCTATTCACCAGAGTCGTTGGCAATTATAATAAAGACGTTAGAAGAAATAGTAAATTTAAATGGACGATTCTGCTTGATGAGTGCTACTGTAAATCCTCTTGTATTAAAGTATCTTGGAGATATTTCTGAATATTTACAGGCATATTCAGATGAGGAATTAAAAAAATGCTGGTCGCATGTTGTTTCGGTCAAACCACTTTCTATTTTAGATTGTGTAGATGAAATTGTGAATTGTGGGAAGCAACAGAATGTACTTGTAATATGCAACACAGTAAAAAGGTCACAGGAAGTTTATAAGGCTATAAAAGAAAGCATAAAGAATTTTGATGATGTTCCGGTTGAACTTTTGCATTCAAGATTTTTGGAAGGGCAAAGAAGGCAAAAAGAACATTTTATTCTTTCAAACCAGAGAAAAAATAGTATTGTAATTTCAACCCAGCTTGTAGAAGCGTCACTTGACATAGATTATGACGTTTTGTTTACGGAACTGGCTTCTGCAGATTCACTGTTGCAGCGAATGGGGAGAGTATACAGGAAAAGACCATATGAGGGGCAAAAACCAAATGTTATTATCCTAACAAAGGAACCAAGCGGAATTGGAAGAGTTTATCAGAAAGAAATTGTTACTAGAACAGAAGAGTTTTTGAAAAGGTTTGACGGAAGAAAAATTACAGAATATGACAAAAAAGAGCTAAATGAATATGCCTATGATGTTGAGGCACTTTCAAACACTAATTTCATGAAGAGTTTCAAAAAAGCATATGAACTTTTGAAGTTAGGATTTAAAGCAGATAGAAAAATTGAAGCTCAAAAGATTTTTAGGGATGTAGTTACAGTTGAAGGTATACCGAGGAAGGTATTCGAGGTAAATGAAGAAACAATCAGAGAGTGCCTGAAGAGAATAGGTTCAAAATCTTTAAGCCCTGTTGAGAAACTGCAGCTAATTTCAGCTGTTCGAAAGTACACTGTTACAGTTCCGGTGTACTTTTTCGCAAAAGGTGGAGCGAGTGAGTATAGCAAAAAGCTGGGTATATTCATTTTAAATTGTGATTATGACGACGAGTTGGGCTTGTTACCACCTAAGGAATCAGAAAAAGATGATATATGGTAAAAACTACAAAAAGAGAGTGAGCTTTCAAAATGTCAGAAGAAATTCAAGAACTACAAGACCTCAAATTCCAAGGCATTAAAATCAACTACCTTTATGTTTGCAAAAGAAAGCTTTGGCTTTTTAGCAAAAACATCACATTTGAAAATCGGTCTGACAAGGTCCTACTTGGCAGGATTTTGCATGAGTATTCTTATCCCAAAGAAGAGACAAAAGAGGTTTTGATAGATAATCTTATAATGATTGACATTCTATCAGATGGGGCAGTGAGAGAAGTAAAGTACAGCAGCAAAATGAAAGAAGCTGATATTATGCAGGTTATGTACTATCTTTACTATCTAAAACAAAAAGGGATAGAAAAGCAGGGTATAATCAACTATCCAAAGGAACGCAAAAAAGAAATCTTACAGCTTACACCTGAATATGAGCAAAAAGTAAAACAGGCACTGAGCGAGATAGAAAAAATAACCTCTCAGATAGTTCCACCGCCGGCTACAAAGCAAAAGATATGCAAGTCCTGTGCATACTTTGAATTTTGCTGGGGGTAAGTCTGATGCAAAAAACACTTTACATAACCTCAAATGGAAGACTCAGAAGAAAAGACAACACACTTTACTTTGAGACAGAGACTGAAAAGAGGTCAATTGATATCGAAAACATTGAACAGATACAC
>NZ_APGP01000106.1:0-1698 GCF_000404025.1 Caldicellulosiruptor sp. F32 | reverse complement strand
AAGACTTGCAATCAGTTTTGAAGCATTTTGTTGGTAATAACTTTTATTTTTTGGATCTAAGCTTGTCAAGGCATTTTCAATATTTCTTGTTATTTTCTTTAAAAGCCTTGGTGATGTCCATATATGAGGGTCACTATCTATAAACTCTATACCTTCAGATGCTCTAAAGATTTTGACCTTTGTTCCCTCAAGAGGTTTTTTAACCCACTCATCAACAAGCCCAAGATATATCACCGCTTTTGCTGATGTGAGCTTGGCAATGTCACGTGAAGATGGTTCAAATGAGTGAATTTCCGCACCGTCCTTTACAAGCTTTTCCACTGTTATCTTCTGTCCTGCTATAAGTTTTGTAATAGAATACAAAGGATAGATTGTAGTGTAGACTGTGCCTTTGGTGGTAGTTAAAGCTTCATTTTTGCAGCTACTTAAGAAAACCATGAAGCTAATAAGAAGGGGTATAGTTAGCAGCTTTATCCTCTTCATTGTTCTTCCCTCCTACAACATTTATCGCATATCCCATACACTTCCAAATTGTGGTCCAGAATTTTAAAGTTCATTTTGTTTAATTCCTCTTCAATTAGATTTATCTTACAGTCTACAATTTCGGCTTTTGCATTGCATTTTATACATACAAAATAGTGGTGATGCTCATTTTTCTTTATTTCAAAAAAATGTTTTCTATTTATAGTAGATTTCACTACAATTCCATTTTGAACAAAAAGTTCAAGGTTTCTATATACAGTTGCGAGGTTAATTTTGAAATTTTTGTTTTTTAGCATATTGAGTATTTCATCAGCTGATAAACATTGATTTGAACTATTTAAAACCTTGTATATTTCAATCCTTTGCCAGGTAGCTTTGATATTGTGTAAATTTAAAATAGACTTAATGTCCTGGTTTATCATTCCTTCCACCTACTTGCAAATAGTTTGCAACTAAATATATTATACATAATATTTTAAGAAAAACAAGAGTTGACTAAGAAAAAGAAAGCAAAGTTTTAAAAATATATTTGACAAATGAAGAACAAAAGCTTATAATAGTAATATCGCAAATATATCCAATAAGAGGTGATATGGTGCAAAAGAGGTGTTTATCAGTTATAATAATTTTGATTGTATGTTGTGTATGTTTACTACCTTCATTTGCAAATACAAGTAGCTGGAGTTTTACAATGGATTATCGATACGTAAATGGAGCTGAAAATGGTATATATCATAAAATGGATGCTGGGAAAATGAGCATAAGTGGGAAAATATGGATTTATTCTAAAGATAGCTGGTTTGGTGAAACTCCAAATAGAATTAAGTATGAAGTTTGGAAATCAAGTTTTGGACTTGATGAAAATGTTGGAAAGGGAGATGTTATACCACAATTACCTGAAGGAACAGAAGTCGAGTTTTCAAAATCTTTTGGAGAACAAAAGTCAGGACAATATTATCTTGTATTTTACAAAATAGAAGATGATGGATACAATATAAAAGGTAGTGGAATTTTGAAGACAGAATAAACTATTGTTGGTGAAAGTGGTGGTGCAGGATGTTAGACTTTGATATTTCTATATGGCTATTAGGAATACTCCTGTTGATAATGTACTGTGTTTATTTGAGAAAAAAAAGAAATGAGGAGTTCATCTCTGTTTTTTTCAATGCTTTGTTCTTTATATATATCTTACAGGTATTAGATTTACTATATTCC
>NZ_APGP01000105.1:0-14327 GCF_000404025.1 Caldicellulosiruptor sp. F32 | reverse complement strand
TTTGATAATCAATTAAAATATTACTCCAAGAATTTATTATTAGTATTAACATCCCTACCAGATAAAGTTTGTTATGAAGAATTAAGGAAGGCATATTACGTTTTTGAGAAAAACAAAGCATCAATTTATGGATATCCAATTAATGAAAATGATTTTGAAAATGCTTTGAAGGAGTTAGAAATAACTTTTATAAGTAGCCAAGTGTACAACAATCGTATATTTATTTTTTTTAACAATCCTTCAATAAGGGATTTTATGGAAAATTACTTAAATAGTAGTGATGACGATTTTAGATTATTATTGGATAGTTCAATATATTTTAACCAGATCCAAAAGTTATGCACGATAAAAACAAAGAATGATTTTAAATTCCTTATTAAATTCGCTTATGAAATACAAAGAGCTATTAGAAAAACTTTTATGTCTGATAATTTGCTACTTGTTGGACATTCTTATGTGTTAGATACAACTCAATCTTTATCATTAAGGTTAGCATATATAGTAAATTTGTTCAAGAAAAACAATATAAATGATGACAAATTGATAGAAGAATTACTATTTTGTTTAATGGGTAAATTGACTTTTGAAGAATTAAATAATTTTTTAGATGCAATTAAACAGCTTATTGAATTAGGTTATGAGAAGCTAGTCAAATGTCCGGCAGTAGTTGAAAAAATAAAGATGTTAATATTGGAACACGAATTTACAAGTGATTTGGATGATTATTGTGTTATTGAATATTTTCTAAGATTGTATCCTGAAAATATTAGCGAAGAAGAGAAAAGGTATTTCAAAGACAGATTTAAGCTTTGTTACCAAGATATAGTAGAAAAAGGACTCTATAATATTGATTATTCCAGAGATTTACAAGAATATAGGGATAAGTTAGAAACTATTGGAAATATATTTGATACTGATGTTTCGTATGAGTTAAAAGAATTTAATAAAAGAATGGATGAATTAATTGAATTAGAAAATCAAGATAGTATTGATGATGATTCCTATGACTACTATGAAGAAAATAAAATAGAAGAATCCGAAATTGAGAGTGAAATTGAAAATATGTTTGAGAAATTGTTTGAATAAATATAATAAAAGAGGACTTATTGCATAAATAATATTGGAATTCAAGTAAATACTAACGAAGGTAATTAAAAATGAGCGGAAAACTCGAGACTTGTCAAGAATTTTGTGTCTGGACAAGGTGTTTTAACTGGAAAATTTGCTGGATATCATAGGAATGTACAGCTATCGTTTAAGCAGGTTTTTTCCATTTTGTCTTTATTAAATTTTCTCTTTGAAGACAGATTGTTAATTTCTAAAGTTTCTACTGAATTAAAATAATCACCTGACTTTGTTCTAATCTTTTCAATCATACTATTTACACTTTCTACAGCAGCAGAAAGTATAAATATACTTTCTAATTCCTTCAGGATATTTTGCAGAAGCAAAATAAAATTCTGCTTTTTCAAGTAAAAGATTCATATAACGAGGATACTTACTTTTATATCTTTCTACAGCGCTCTTGAAACTTTGAAATAGCTTCGTCTATTGTTGAAGATAGTTTTTTATTTTATCAAGTTCTTTGTTGAAAGACTGAGAATCTACTTTGGACAATATATTTTTTAATATTTCTCTGTAAATGAACAAAACAAAGCAGATAGTCAGGAAACGGATACAAAACTTTCACTGTTTCAATGATACCTGGAAAATCATCACTTACGACAATTGCAACTTTTTTAAGGCTTCTTTCAATTAAATCTTCAAATACTTTATTCCAATCGGCTCTGTTTTCTTTACCAAAGAATGTATATACTCCATAGATATCTTTTTTTCCATCTAAGTCAATGCCTAAAACAACATAACAAAGTTGCTTTTTTAACTTTAGATTGTGGCTCTAATTTCACAATGATAAGCATCTATTAAAATGGCAAAAGCCTCTTGAGGAAGTTCGCGCTATTTGAAAAGTTCTAATTCATTTTTGAGATTATCTTTAATCTTAGAAAGTTCTTCTTCAGAATAAGGAAGATCTAAAGTTTTTAAAGTATTTAAGAAGAGAAGATTGTAAGTCTCCATTGACAATAAGGGACATAAGAAGGTCAGTATATGATTCATCTACTCTTTTATAAGGCTCAGGAAGAATATTGGGTCTAAAATCACCAGAACGAGTTCTTTAAGCAGAGATTTGTAAACTGCCAATATGTGTAGCAAGTTTTCTTTCATAAAAACCATTGCCTTTATCTTTTTCATTTTTTGAAAGGTGAATTTCTCTTTACTTGCAACATAAACCAATCAAGTAATTCTTCTAATAGTTTTTTTAAAGCTTAAAAAGAAGGATCTTGCTGCTTAGAAATATTGGTCTAATACTTTTTCTATGGCTATATTTTTAACAGTTTCATAGTAGGTATTTTTATCCATTGTAACCAACCTCTCTTATGATTCTATTATATATCAGATACAATTTTATTTTAACTCCCTTTTGATGAGGCTTTAAGAGAAATTTTAACCAATGTTAACTGGTTGATAGGAGAAAATGAAATTATTAATGAAAAATAGAAGATGTAAAAGGATACAAAGAAAATGTTGAAAATCTAATAGTCCAAACAAATAAAGAAATTCAGGAAATAGAAATAATAGCTAATAAACTGAAGAATAAAGAAAATATAAATGAGGAAATAGTTAAAAAATATAGTTTAAAGGACAGAGAAAATATAAATACACAGCTTTTGGTGTTAAAAGACAAATTAATCAAATTAAAAAAGAGACTAAAACTTTATCAACAGAAACTAATTGAATATCAAACTGAGTTAGATAATCTGACTCAAAGAATGCTAAGTAAAGAGATTATTTATAAATTGGTTAAATTAAAACGTTTGATTCCAGAGTATGAAATTAAAGATAACAAAAATTTATAAAGATAATTTTTTAACTAAGGTTTACAAACCTTTAAGAGAAAAGATCTTTTTGAGATTTGGTCAAAAACTTACGAAAAATATCTTTTACAAATTTGGTTTGTACCTTATTTTAAACCTTTGCTGTGAGCATTTTGGTTTGCCTAATAAGCAGGAAAAATTAATTTTTATCAAAAATTAAGCAATAAGACTCCATCTTCTACAAAATGGAGATGAATTGCTAAAAATATGATATAATATTCCTCAGGTGATTAAAATGTACAAAACACAGAAAAATCATATAAGATGCGATAAACAAACATACAGACTACTACGTCAGCTTTGCCACTTCTCAAAAAATCTGTACAACTATGCCCTGTATCATATAAGACAACACTACTTTAAAACTCAGGAATATCTGAGATATGAAAGTGTATACCATCTTGTGAAAGAGAACGAAAACTACAGGCTTTTGCCATCACAGGTTGCCCAGCAAACACTTATTTCAGTGATTGAGGCTTTTAAGTCTTTTCTGGGTCTTTTGAGAGCAAAAAAAGAAGGAAAGGAAGAAGAGAAAGTTTCAATACCCAAATACCTGCCGAAGGATGGAATGTATCAGATAGTTTTTCCCAAGGACCAGTTCAAAATAGAAGATAAAAAAATAAGACTGAGTCTTGGCAGAAAGTTTGCAAAAGAGTCTGGGGTAAGGTACTTGTATTTTGAATTGCCGGCTACGGTTTTGGGTAAGAAAATTAAGGAAGTCAGGATAATACCAAGATTTAATGGTAGATGGTTTGAGATTGAGTATGTGTATGAAGGAGATCATAAGCTTAATATTTTTGATTTGAGCAGATATTTAGGGATAGACTTAGGGCTTGACAATTTTGCAGCGGTGGTTGACACCATCGGGACTGCCTTTTTGATAGAAGGCAGGTTTCTAAAATCAGTCAACCGATGGTACAACAAAGAAAGAGCAAGACTGCAGTCGATATACAGCAAGCAGGGGATAAAATGTGGCAGAAAACTTGCTTTAGTTTCTCGCAAAAGACAGCATATAATTGACAACTTTTTGAATCAGGCTGTAAGTTTGATAATCAAGCACTGTTTGAACAATCAAATATCTGCAGTAGTTGTTGGCAAGATGGAAGGTATAAAACAGGGGATAGACCTTGGGGCTATAAACAATCAAAATTTTGTGGGGATACCGTATGATAAGTTCAAGAGGAAGCTAAAATCAAAGTGTATATATCATGGTATAAAGTATATTGAAGTAGATGAAAGTTATACATCGCAAAGGTGCAGTAGATGCGGACAGGTTAGCAAAAGTAACAGGAAATACAGGGGATTGTATGTGTGTAAAGATTGTGGGAATGTAGTGAATGCGGATATAAATGGGGCGATAAACATACTTACAAAGGTAGCTGGTGAGTCTGCAGTAAAGCAGATAGCCAGTAGTGGGTGTGTGAACCACCCTGTGAGAATAAGGGTAGCTTAAGATGCTGCCAAACTTCTCGCGAAGCCTCCACCTCTACAGGTGGATGGTAGTTCACTGATGAGGGGCAGGATATTACTTTAAATGAATATAAGCTGTTTATAAAATTGAATGACAACAGAGCAGTGTTCAATATTTACGGAGATTTGTTACAATCGATTTTAAAGAGTGGTTTAGGTGACTGGGAAGAACTGAAGAATATTTTGAATGCAAAATATTATGAACTTAAAGAAAATTATAGAAACTCCAATGAAATAGCCTGCTTTTGCAATGACAAATTCAATATATCAATGCAGCCAATTGGAATTAATTCTTTTGCCGTCAAAGAGTTTACTTTGGAGAACATAAATATTCTAGAATTTCAAAAGACTATAAATGAATTTAACGAAAATGGTTTGAGAGCTATTGTAGTAAAGGACTACTATCCTGAGCTTATGGAAAAAATATTTGAATTGTTTCCAAAAGGAGAAATCAACATAGTATCAGAGTCAAAAAGGTTGTTTCTTAGAAAATTCAACTTGTTTGATATAAAGCTGGCGAGAGGATTGGAGTTTAGGCAATTTATTGTCTTTACTCACGGTATGACGAACAATGAAAAATATGTTGCATTCACACGAGCTATGGATCATTTGATAATTGTGAATTAGAATTTAAACTCATAATGAAAAAAATTGTATAATCTCTACATATAAATTTTAAAAATTTTGGAACTAAAAAATTCAAAAAATAAAGGTATAATACAATGCAAACAATATCATTTAAAAGGAGAAACAAATTACTATAAAATTGATCCTGATTATGGCACAGAAAAAGATTTTCAAAACTTCCTTGGAAGGACTCATAAAATGGGTTTTAAAGTTATACTTGACATGATGATAAATCACACAAGCAGTCAGCATCTTTAGTTTATTGAGGCTTCGACTAACAAGAACAGTAAATATAGAAACTACTATATATGGGCAGATTCTAAAACAAATATAAATCAATTATCTGCGTTCGGGTCAAGACAGTGGTACAAAAAAGGTGTTTCTTATTACTATGCTTTATTTTGGTCTGAGATGCCTGATTTGAACTATGACAACAAAGCAGTAAGGCAAGAGATGAAAAAAATAGCTGAGTACTGGATTAAAATAAGGAGTAGATGGGTTTAAGCTTGATGGAGCAAAGCATATTTATCCTGCTGAAAGAGAAAAGGATACATTAGCATGGTGGGAAGAGTACGCAAATTATCTCAGAAGCATCAAAAAGGATATTTACCTTATTGCAGAGGTGTGGGTTAGACCTCAAAAAGTAGCTCCTTATACGAAGAAATTTGACTCTTGTTTTAATTTTCCATTGGCTCAAAGTGTAATCAATAGTATACTTTATCAGGATTCAACCTATTTACAGGATACTAAAAAATCAATGGAGAGCATTTACAAAAAGTATAATAGTTCATTTTACTCAGATGCAATTTTCCTGACAAATCATGATATGAATAGAGTATATTCAGTACTTAATGACAAGACAAAGATGAAACTTGCTGCTACTCTTCTTTTGACCCTGCCAGTGAATCCTTATATTTATTATGGTGAAGAAATTGTTATGAAAGGTCAAAAACCAGATGAATATATAATAGAACCATTTAAATAGTTTGGAAAGCCCGCAAGCAGACAAACATTTTAGGAAGAGAGCATATATAACGCTTCAAGCGATGTTGAATTGCTTGAAAAACAACAAAAAGATAAGAAATCATTGATATCTTCTTACAAAGAGATGATAATCACTCAAAAAGTTCCGCTTGCCATGGCTAACGAAATCGATAGTGTACTTGTGATGCTGAATATTTCAGATAAGCCTGTTTCGGGCAATATACCAATTTATGCAAATGGATTGAAGGGAAACTTAATAAAAGGGTTTGGAGATTTTTCTTTGAAAGGTTCAAATTTGAAATATGACATAAAATCTCCTTCTTTTGTGATTATAGATTAGGTGGTATTTAAAAGTTCACTCAAAAAATTGTTTTAATTTTCTTCAAAGTGGGTATATATTTAATCAGAATACTAGTATATCTGCAATATTTCAAAGGTTGATTTTTATGAAAAGGACTTTAGAGGTTATTATAATATCAATCCTGTTATTTCTTATTACAGACCAGGTTGCATATTGCTATCACAAAACAATAAAGTTTCAAGTAGATAAACAATATCCACCATTTTCGTATGTTATAAATGGACGAGTGTATGGATTTTCAGTTGATTTGGCAAACTTGATTTTTGAGCCAGACAAATATTTTTTGAGTGTGAGTAGCGATACATGGGAAAATGTCTATAAAAGACTTGTAAGTGGCGAGATTGACATCACTGGCCCTATTGTAATATTAGAGGAGAGAAAAAAAGATGTCTATTTCACAGATCCAATTTTTACAAGACATGTTGGGATTTATACAAGAAAAGATTTTAACAAAGTTATAACGGTGAACAATTTAGCTTCTTTTAAGATAGGTGTAATGAAAAGTGATTATACAGAAACACTGCTAAAAGAAAGATTGAAAATTAAGAACTATGTTACCTTTCAAACCATTGAGGATGAGTTTATAGCACTTTTAGAAGGCAAAGTAGATGCAGTTATAATCTCTCAAGAAATTGCTAATTACTTTTTAGTGAAGAACAATTATGCAGACCAAGTTGAGATCAAGTTGAAGGACATTTTTATACTTGAGAGTGGCTTTGGTATAAGCAAAAGACGTCCGGAGCTTGTTGACTATGTAAATACAAGACTAAAAGAGCTTATCAAAAATGGTGTATTTGATCAGCTTTATTACAACTACTTTTCTACATACTCTCCGTACTATTATGAAAAAAAGAACAGAGAAGTAGTGTTTTCAATACTTTATATTCTTTTTATAATTATCTTTGCCTCCAGCATTACAATATTTGTAATGAGAGGCATAAACAAGAAGCTTCAGCAGGGAAAAGAAGCTTATGAAAAATATGCGGAGCTTTTAGCATCTAACGCAAATGTTATAGTGCTTACTCTCAATTTAAAGGGTGAGATTATCTATTTTAACAGGTTTGCGGAGGAAGTCACAGGTTATAAAAGGGAAGAGGTAATAGGTAAAAGGTGGGTTGATATATTCATTCCAGAGCATAAGCGAGAGTACATTGAGAAACTGTTTTCAGAGATAGCAGAAAAGAAGGTTTTGAATAACTTTGAAAATGAAATTATCACAAAGACCGGAGATGTATGCTGGATAATTTGGAACAATGTGGTTGTTGAAAGTCCATATCTAAATGAACCGTTGATTATTTCAACTGGGCTTGACATTACGACTATTAAAAAGAATCAGCGTCTTTTGGAAGAGAGCTATGAAGAGCTTGAGGAGACAAATCAGGAGCTGGTAAATACCTTAGAAATTCTAAATAAACAGACAGAGCTTTTAAAAGAAGAGGAAGAGAGGTATAAATTCATAGTTGAAAACATTTCAGATTGTATTTGGGAGTTTGATGTTGCTGAAAAAAGGATTGAGTTTTATGGGAATCTCAAGGACTATTTTGAGACAGATAAGATTAACCCAAAAATTGACTATTACGCATGGCTTGAGCTTTACCATCCAGATGACATAAAAGCTGTGATGGAAAAGATTCAAAGAGCTTTTGAGCTAAGAGACGAGAAAATAGAGTACGAAGCGCGGATAAAAGACAAAAATGGAAATTATAAGTGGGTCTCAGTACACATAAAGGTATTCTATGATAATAGAGGAAAGCCAGAAAAACTAATAGGGATTAATATTGATTATTCAGCTAAAAAAGAATATGAAGACAGGATGAAGTATCTTGCGTATTATGATGATCTTACAAATCTACCCAATAGAAAACTTTTTGAAAATAAATTAAGCGAATTAATCAAAAAAGCGGCTCAAACAGGTAAAATTGGAGCTGTTATATTAATTGACATTGACAATTTCAAGGATATAAATGACTTGTATGGTCATGAAGTTGGCGATGAATACCTAAGGACAATTTCCCAGAAAATAGCTGAGTATCTGAAAGGCTTGGAAGTTCAGAACTACTTTAGCAGAGTTGGTGGTGATGAGTTTGCTATAATTCTAAATGGTCTTGAAAAGAAAGACTTTGTCATAGAGGTTTGCACAGAGATTCAAAAAATTTTTGAAAATGAAATATTTTTAGAAAAAATAGAAAGAGGTCTTTACACAACAGTCAGTATGGGGATATCCTTCTACCCTGATGATGGAAGGGATACCAAAGAGATTCTTCGAAATGTAGATATGGCACTCTCTCTTGCTAAGGAAAATGGAAAAAACGATTTTCAGATTTTTATGCCATTTTTGCTATTGAAAAATCTAAATAAGATAGAGATAGAAAAGAATTTAAGAAAAGCAATAGAAAATGATGAGTTTGTACTTTACTATCAGCCAGTTGTAAACCTTGAAAATATGGAGATACACAGTGTTGAGGCGCTGATAAGGTGGTTTTTGCCACAAAAAGGAATGGTATCACCACTTGAATTTATACCAGTTGCAGAGGAAAGCGGACTTATTGTAAGAATTGGAGAGGTGGTAATTGAAAAAGCCTTGAGAGACCTCAGAGATTGGGAGCGAAAAGGTATAAATGATATTCATATAGCAATAAATCTTTCTGCCCGCCAGTTTAAAACAAAATATTTTGAAAACACGGTTGCAAAACTCTTAGAAAAATACTCTGTTGACCCAGTTAAGGTATCCTTTAAAATTACCGAAACTGGTGCTGTTGAAAACTTTGATGTGTCTTTAAAGATTTTGGGCTTTTTGTGCCAGATGGGGATAAAATTTTTAATTGATGACTTTGGAACAGGGTATTCATCGCTTATATACTTAAGGAAGCTTCCAATTAGTGGTGTGAAGATTGACAAAAGTTTTATATCTGAGCTTATGTTCTCAAAGGAGAGCAGGGCAATTGTAGAGGGAATTATCCTGATGGCGCACAAGCTTGGTTTAAAAGTTGTTGCAGAGGGAATAGAGAACAATAAACAGCTTGAGATTTTAAAAGAGATTGGCTGTGATTTTGGACAAGGATATCTTTTTAGCAAGCCAGTTCCCAAAGAAGAAGTTGAAAAGTTGCTTTTACAAAAGAAAGTTTTAATATAATCTCAGTATAGTAAGTTTTTAAGTTGAATAAGAAAAGGAGCTGCAGATTTTGAAAAGAAGTAAGTAAAGCAGCTCTTTATTTTTTCTCTGTAACTTCACATGAAATTTGGATTTTAAAAAGTACTCTATGAGGGTATAAAAATAGTTGTGAAGAACTTTTTTGTCACACAAAAGATCATGTCAGAGAAGAGGGGATAGACAGAATATGGGATATATAGCTACTAATCTTCAAGAGATTGTTGATATTGTCCTTAAAAATATTTCTCTTCCTGATTTAATAAAAGAAATAGATATTGATGGTAGCGAAATAAATGTTAAAATAAAGCCTGTGACTATTTTGCCAGAGATAGTTTTAAAATTTGCCATTACATCAGAGGCTGAAAAGATAGTGGTTATATTTGATCCTGCAAAGAGTGTTATCATATACGGATTTTTACTTGGGAAATTGAAAGATGAGCAAATTCCAGGAATAACTCTTTTTAAAGAGAGGTTAGAAATTGATTTACAAAAGCTACTTTTGCAGAATATAAAAGGGATAAAGATTCAGAATGTCTTTGTTACCAGCAGCGGAGAGATAAAAATAGATTTTTCCTGTGGTTAAAATGCTTTATTATGCGAGCATGAAAAAACAAATGGGCTGCCACCCTTTTTGACGGACATTTGACAGCCCATTTGGCATGTTTCTTTTTACTTTATCTTGACTTTACGATGAATTTGATAGCTGTTTTCTTTTCACCGTCTATTAAGATATCTGCAAATGCAGGTATTACATAAAGGTCTATTCCGTTTGGAGCAACTTTACCACGAGCAATTGCGATAGCTTTAACAGCTTGATTTACAGCAGAAGCACCAACAGCCTGAAGTTCTGCTTCTCCTTGTTCTTTTACAATAGCAGCAAGCGCATTTGCAACCTTCTGAGGCATTGATGAAGCAGCAACTTTTAAAACTTCCATACAACCACCCCTTCAAATACTTTTTTTGATAAAAACAAAGAAGAGTTTTAAGATATATACTTTTACAATATAAATTTTAGTGGAAAAAAGTATAATTTTGCAAGAGTCAAAATGAAAAAATTTTGTTATCAAGGTTTGTAATTTCAGCTGAGATAAGTTAAAATAGAATTCAAAAAGATGCTTATTAAAGATACTTTTAGAGGAGTGGGAGAAATTTTAAACTTTTCAAGTTTTCTAAATACTGTCATACAAAAGAACAAGTGGATATATACAAAAGAGTTTTTAGAGAAAAACCGTATTCCAGTACCAACTGAACAGCAGCTAAAAAACTTTGATATTGCAAATGCCTTTTACAAAGAGTTTTTATATATTGTCTATTCTCCTGACATAATATCCATGCTAAATTCAATGAAGATCTGGGCGGCAAACAATAATTTTGATATGTTTACAGATTTGACTCTTGATATGATTCCTATTATCTGGCTTGGCGAAGGTTATTATGGAATTGTGGAAAAGAATAAAGAGAGAATTATAATGCCATGTGCACTTTATCAGTACTTTGATGATTTGTATAAAAACTTTCCAGTTTCGAACTTTTCTGTACTTGACATTTGTGAGGCTTATAAAAGACTTTTTGAAAGTGAAGAAAATGTTGCAATGAACATTGTATATGCAAAAACTATTGAGGATCTTAAAAAGGAATTTAGCAAGAATTTTAAAGACTTTGACATACTTTTTGAAGGACCTGGTTATTACGACCTTTATTTCAGTCCTGTTTCAAAAAGGTACATTGTTGCCCCAATTAGGGAGATTTTGAAGAGGATGTTTGAAATGCAGCTTGTATATTTCCACAAGCTGCTCAATATTCACGAAAGGTTCAAAGAAAAGTAGAGATTGATTTTAAAAAGGGAGCTGAGCAACAATTAGAAAAGTGACAATTACATTTTTTAGCGAAGCTGTTTTAGAGAATTTCAAGGCCGTTTTTGGTGATGTAAAGATAGGCATGTTTACAGAGATTTCGCCTACATTTGAGGTTTTTATTGACAATCTCATACAAGCATTAAAATCTATAAATTTGAATATCAAAAAAGAGATAGTTGATGATATAATAATAGAAATAAAACAAGTGCAGGTACACTATATGGGTTCTTCAAAGAATGTTACAGATGTTTTAAGAAAGCTTACTTTTCTTTACCAAAGGGATTTTTTGGAGTGCATGGTAAAATGCAATATATTTTTAAAAAGCAGGGCTGATACAACATTTGCTGTCAAAAACCTTGAAGTAAAATATAATCCTTTGCAAAGGTATAATGATACAGTGAGGACATTAGCAAAAGAAGTTTTAGAATACATTCCGCTAAGAGATATGCTGGAGAAAGATTTTGAATACACAAAGAAGGCACTTGAATGGATAGAAGACGATGGAGTAGTATCATCTTGATACAGAGGTTTAAGGGATTTATTTTTTAAAGTGATTTGGCGAGGGTTGTTTGGTTAAAAAGTGTAGTTTGAATCAGAAAAGAGGCTGATATTCTTATGGAAAAAAGAAAAGATAAAGATAAATTTTCTGTAAACACATCAAATAAAGAGACAATACTTGATTTTGTTGAAAGAAAGCTTTCAGAAAATGCAAGTATAAGAGAGCTTATGAAAGATGAGTTTGTAAGATTTACAAGCATAAGAGACTTTCTGTATTTTAAATTTTGTCCAGGTTATTTTGGCATGTGTCCAAATAGTAAAAACAAAAAAGACAAGATGTGCAATCCTGCAAACTGCTGGGAAAGAAGATTTGCAGCCCTTTTTCCACATGGTTTTGACAATGACTATATTTTCTATTACAATCTTGTAAAAGATACAATCACTCCAAGTATCTGCTACAGTTGTGGTAGTAGCAATGTTGAGCTTGAGTGGCAGGATGAAGGGTATCTTGCCAAAATAGGACTTATTAACTTTGCTGATATAGCTTATGTAAGATGCAATAGCTGCAAAAAGAAGTATATGTCACATGCAGATAACTTTGCAATAGAGTTTATTGTAAAACTCTTTTTGGCAAAGCCAAGCAAAAGATCGCCAATAAAGCCTGGTCAGACAGTGGTGCTTCCAAAAGATAAGGTTGGGCTTGAGATATTTATAAAGCACTTGAATGAGACAAAAGACATTAAAACAGTGTGGCAAAAACTTGATCCATTTTCTGTAGCAAACCAGTTTGAAGAGCTTGACTTAAGCCTTGCTACTTCTGATTTTCTGTGCGACTATTATAACATTGATTATTCAACTGAAGATGATATTCCTCTTGAGGATTTTGAGGATATTGATATAAAGGATTTGTTTGATGACTTTGAAGAATAAGTGAATAAACTGAACCTGAATAAAGGCTGCCCAGCAGTGAACTGCCCCCTGTCAAGTAGACAGAGAAAATAATAAAAATTTTTTTCAGATAACACCAACCGCTGTGGTTGGTGTTACCTATATTATCCTAATATACCAAGGGAATGATTGCGGTACTCCATTGGTGACATGCATTTCAATCGCTTCTGATACCTCTTCGTGTTGTAATAATCTATATAGTCTTCAACTGCTTTCTTCAAACTTCATAATCATCAAATCTATTTAAATAATACATCTCTGATTTCAATATCCCCCAAAATTCCTCCATAGGCCCATTATCCATGCAACAACCAACTCTTGACATGCTCTGCACCATTCCCATATTGTCTTTATCTCCATATTTAAATGATGCATACAGAACACCATTTGGTTTCAAAGCACGATAGATTTTATATAATACATCACTCATTTCAGCTCTTCTGACATGTAGCAAAGAGGCACAAGCCTAAATACCGTCAAATTCTTCATCAAAATCAATTTCTTAAAATATCATGTACAAAGTTCTTTTCCCTGTATATTCAGTTGATAATTTCACCATTTCAATTGAACCGTCTACTGCCACCACGTCATAACCTTTTTCAAGAAAATATTTTGTGTCTCTCCCTGAACCACAACCCAAATCAAGAATTTTACCGCCTTCAGGAATGTATTTTAAAAATAGCTTGCATAAATTTTCCATATTTGCATCCTTTGTATTCATGAAAAACTCAATGGCATTCTCATCGTAGTACTTAATCGTCTGATCCATTTTCTATTCTCTCCTTGTAGTAGCGTTTTACTCTATAATCAATGACGTCTTTGAAATGTCGAATAAAATCTTGGTTTTTAATAAATGGTTTAAGGTCTTTGGAAACATACAAAAGTTCGCCATCTCTTTTGAGAAATTTTGAAAATTCATTATTGTTTAATAGAGCTTCTTCCGGATTTTTTCTTGAAAGATCCATCCAATCATTTTTTGTACATTCTTTGTACCCTGTGTACTTTTGTGTCTTGCCAAGTCAACTGCGTTTTTTCCCTGCTCGCCACTGTAAACGGCACAGGATTTTACCCCATTTTTGTTAAAATACTCAGCCATAAATTCAGCGTGATTGTGTAAAGTACAAAACGCAAGAGTTCTTTTTTAGTTAAATTTCAAATAATTTTTGAGTATTAAGTCAGCTCTTTTGTGGATCATCAGTGCTCTCTCAAGTTCATCTTCTTTATCGAAAAATTAAACAAGAAGACCCAATCTTCTACAAGATGGAAATGAATTGTTAATAATATGTTATAATATTCCTCAGGTGATTAAAATGTACAAAACACAGAAAAATCATATAAGATGTGATAAACAAACATACAGACTGCTACGTTAGCTTTGCCACTTTTCAAAAAATCTGTACAACTATGCTCTGTACCATATAAGGCAACACTACTTTAAAACTCAGCAATATCTGCGATATGAAAGTGTATACCATCTTGTGAAAGAAAGCGAAAACTAC
>NZ_APGP01000104.1:0-41179 GCF_000404025.1 Caldicellulosiruptor sp. F32 | reverse complement strand
AGGTGAGGCAAAGATGGCAGCAAATCCACTTACAGGAAATCTTTTAATTAAACTTCAAAATGGAACAACTTCAACTGGCAAAATCAGAGTCAAAACACTCTCTTATGACATCCGACCAGATGCGCAGGATTTGGATGTTTATCAGGTTGCTCAAGCTATAGCAAGCCTTCAGACAAAGCCACTTTACGCAATCATCAGGCAGAACAACTTTGAGCTTGTGTACTGATACACTTGAGATCTTGAGGCTTTAATGCCTAAAAAGTCTTTTAGCAAGAAAGGAGGTGAGAAGCAGTGCTCACTTTGGTTTTGACATTCAGGCTTCAAAATGGCAAAACATTCAGGCTTTCAATCCCAGACCCCAAGAGCAATTTGACAGCACAAGAAGTTGAAAATGTAATGAATTTGATAATCCAGAAGAACATTTTTTCAGTGTCTGCACCAATTGTTGAGAAGGTTTCAGCGAGAATTATAGACAGAAATGTAAATCAGCTCATTGGCTAAAAATTGGTGGGGCTGTCTTCTTAAAAGCTAAACAGAAGGCAGCCCCGATATGTCTTAATAAAAGCACATGATAATTTAAATTAACAGGAGGTGATATCAGTGCAGGAGATTATAACAAACATTGCTAACATAGGTTTTCCCATTGTACTTTGCGTATATCTTTTAACAAGGTTTGAAAGCAAAATTGACAAGCTTTCTGACACCATAGACAAGCTCTCAGAAAAAATAATACAGATTAAAAGCAATTGACTTGCAAACAATTGTTCGTTATAATAAATATAAAAGTTGTAAAATCTGGTGAAGTATCAGAAGGATGGTGATTTTAAATGGACAAGATTCCAAGAGATATTATATACTTTGTGCCACAGTATCTTGATAGCGGCGATGGAGTTATGCTTCTTCTTTTAAACGGTGAAAAGAAAGTCTGTCATATGTCAATCAGAAGCTTTACAAAAAAGCTCTATTCTATGTATGCAATTGATCCTTTGACTATAAAAAAGCTCATCTCAAAGAAGATAGGGCAGAAGAACCTTCTTCCAATTGTTCTTCCAGATGTTACATTTATCCCTGTCAAGACCAGAAAGGCAAAAGTAGCAACAGACCCTATCTTTGGCTATGTGAACTTGTCTCAGGTTTTTAAAATAGATGAAAAGAAAGAAGGTTTTGAGATTTTATTCAAGTGCGGAGCAGTTTTGCAGTGTTTTGGCTCTGCAAAGTATTTTAAAAGAAGGATAACAGCTGCAAGCATAATCAGCGACTATTTCTCTTCAATGTGGGCAAAAGGAGTGTGTACAATAAAAGAAGAGTGTGAGCTTGAAAATGTCTTTAGTTTAGAGTAGGGCAAATAATTCATTTTGCATGTGGCATCAGGGCTGCAACATCCTTTTGCAGCTTTGGTGACCACGTTTTTTATAAAAAATTCAGAAAGAAAACTCCTACCTCTCTCAATCTCCAAAGGACAGGCTACAAACTTGCTTTCTTTTTCAAATGTTTCTGCAGTAATATCTTACTCACACCCAAAAGGAAGGTTACAAACACGTCAAATAACTTGATTTTATTATATCTAATATTATATACATATGTAGATGTTTTCACATCAAAACATCTATGAATAATTAAGTTTAATATAGAAAAATCAATGAGCGAAACCACCTTAAAGCCTTTCGTCTATACAGCTGCTGCCAGAGACTTCAAAAAAGCTACGCCAAATCTAAATGAAACCGCATACAAATCAAACCTCAAAATTTTTACACTGGAGGCCGATGGATACAACTTTTGATCAAATTGTAAAATCTATTTATATTCAGAGCATAAATATAAATCAAGAATTGTACAATCAATTTTACATACTTTTTGAGCTTTCCATTGAATCAATAAAGCAGCTGATATGAAATATATGAATGTTCAATTTATCAAGAAAATGGTATATATAAGCTTTGCTAAAGAAGAGTGGTTGTACAATGAAGTTTTCAACGAAATATAGGTTACAGCCTGATTAAGAACCTTTCTATTGCATCATTTGCATTTTCAACATAAATTGGCATTGGCACAGCTTCGAGACCAACTGCGTCATAGCTTACAAGAAGCCAGCAGCCTTTTTTGAATTTGAAAGTTTGCTTGAACATATCTTCGCCTATACCAAAAGCGTCAGTAATTCTTTCTTGGTCAGATTTTCTTGGGAGTTTGCTCACAAAGTATGTATGGGGCTGTGCCATGATGTTTGTGTTAAGATAAGTTATTCGCTGAGTGGCAATTCCAACGCCAAGCCCAAATTTCCTTCCTCTTCTTGCAAGGTTCATCACAACTTCACTTGAACGCTCATAAGAATCTTTTGCATCCTGTGGAATAAATTCATCTGCCTCATCAAATATAAAGCTCACTATAGGTTCGATTATTCCATTTCTACGCCTATCTTCAAAGATTGACATGCCAAGCTGATACGCTTTGTTTCGAAGATCATTTGGGTCATGAGATTGGAATATCAAGAGCGATTTTTTAGAACCATCATTCAGTAGATTCAAACTGGTTTCTTGGTCTATGGTATATTCTGGTCTTGTGGAATTTGAGGTAAGATCCCTATATTTATTTTCAAGTTCTTTGACAAACAATTCCAAGTTAGAACGAGCTATGCTGTTCAAATCCCCTGAAAGATAATTGTTTTTTATTCTTTCTATAGTAGCCTTACAAAGATTAACATCAAGTGGGCGGTTAACCTGCTTCATCTTTTCAACAAGCTCTCTTAAAGTTGCTTCGCTTCTTCCAAGATATCCTTTAAAAAGCTGTTTTTCATGAAGTCTTACAAAATCAGCCAAGGTCAAACCTGAATCTTGCCACAGTTTTATCTTTTTATCATTTAAAATTTTATAGAATGCTTTTGTAAAAAGGTCTCTGTATTTGGCAAGACCTTTTGGATACAAAGAAGAATATGCCATGTCCTTAGCTGCTTTGATAAGCAGTTTTTTATGCTCTGCTACCTCTGGATTGCTTCTAAAAACCTCTAAGACAGATCCAACAAATGTCTTTTCGCCAAGTCCGACGATATAGGCTTGGTCAATTGAATACAGAAGGTCGACAAGCAGGGTTGAGTACTCACTCATCAAGTCAAAAATTACTATTTTTACAGGAAGTTCTACATCAAGCATAATTTTTCTAATGAGAGTGCTCAAAAGATTTGACTTTCCAGCACCTGTAAAGCCAAAAATTCCAAAATGAAGTCTTAAAAGCTCTTCAGTTTTGAGCAAAATCTTGACATTTTCATCTCTTATTAGATGCCCAATTTTTATTATCTGTTCTTGACCATCAATTCCGTGGTTGATTATTCTGTTTGTCAAATTAACATCAAGCAAAAATGCTTTTGCGCCTATCATAGGAAGATTTGACTCAATTCCAATTTCTAATTTTCCACTGCTGTTTATAACAATCTCAAAATTGGTGGGGATTGCGATACATTTTATCTTTGTTGCATCATCAAGTGGTTCATCCTGCTGGTCTTCCCAGTCTCTATAAACATTTTCAGCAGCTTCGACCAAAAAACCAGGATATCCACTCAGGTCATTGTTAAGACCATAGTGCAAAGGCAAAATGGATGAGATTTCAAGAATACAATAGTGAATTTTGTCAGAAGACGACGAAAAGTTCTGGATTGCCAAAAGAGACCCTTCTTTTATCTCATTTATTGCTTTTTTGGTGTAGTCAAACCAAACCTCAGCCCTGTATCTGGTGTAAAAATCCGAATCTACTTTCATAAGTATTCCACTTATTTCCTGATTAAACATATCTCAATTCCCACCTTTTTTAGTTTTCATCTTCAAAATCTGTATTGTCTCTTAATTTTCTCAAAGGCTTGGCCAGAGGAAATCTTTTTTCTTCTATGTCAGAACTTTTTATAATCCCTTTTGCAAATCTCAAGAGAGTCCTTGCGCTTCTGTCAGCTTTATGAAGCGGTTCAGGATAGCCTATAACCTCTGGAAAATGATTTTTTGTAAGAACGCTCAAAAAATACATATTCATTGCCTGTCCCCAGCTTGTAAAGGTTTTATCTAAGTGTATAAATGGGCAAATAGAGCCCAACTTGGGTGAATCAATTAATGTATTTTCTAAAAAATTTTTGTCAAGGCTTGGGTGCAAAAGCCTTTCAATAAATATTGCATGCCCCATTGAAGGGATTTTTTTCTTTCTGCTAATGAAAAACTGTGCAATGGATTTTGCAAATATCCTATCATCTGCAACAATGTGTCCTTTTACACCAGTTATTTCGCCTTTTTCGTTCACGAAAAGTGTTGAAAGTGCAGAGTCAAATTCCACAGAAGACCAAGGCGAGTTGAGATTGTGATTGAAGTATGCGTAGTTTTCAAAAAGCAGTCTGTCACTGCACAAAATGGGTATAGGATACTTTTCCATTTTTTCTTTCATCTCAGCTGATAACAAATTGCTTGCGATGAGGAGCTTAAGATAGTTTCGAGAAAAATATCTGCTTTGTGAATCCTTTGCAATTCCAACAAGTAAAATATTGTTATCCCAGCACTTTTCAATTAAAGCTCTTATTCCCACTGAAATTAAAAAGTTGATGTCGTCATGTGATATTACTCTTTTAAAATTTTGGTGCGAGATATTTTGGTACGGTGTGCCACTATCTTTGTAAAAATCTAACTCTAAGGATTTTGGGTCTTTTTTGATAAAAAGCTGAGAACAGAAATACTCAAAAAATTCAACTGTATATTGCCAACAAAGATCAGGAGATGTATCCATTTGTATGCCGTCTTCTTTGATTTTTAAAATTTGGTTTTTTTCTAAAAACTGGACAATTCGCTTGAGATCTTCAATATTTTTCCCAGTTAGCCTGCAAAGCTCATCATAAGTAAAGGCGGTTTTTGTTCTGTCTTGGCTCATTGATTGAGTGACTTTTGCAAGAAAATATGAATAATCCCTGTACTTCTTTTTAGATGGTACAAGCAACTGATAATTAAAAGGATGGGATAGCGAAACAACCACATTACTAATTTTTATGGTATCGTTTCTGAACCTATGACCTAACAATCCCAAGGATTTATAATTAACATATGGAATTCTCAAGAGAGAGCTTGGCATAAGGTCTAAAAGGATTATTTGAGGCATGTCAATAGTAGAGGATGAAGCCATATGGTATGCAAGGTAGATTTCTGCTAATCGCATAAGTGAAACGTGAAGGTTTAAAATCTCTTGATAATCTTTATCAGAACTTATACCCAAGAGTTTCTTTTCTTCTTCGCTTGCGATAAATTCAATTTCATAAGGCATAATTGGTATTTGGGCCATCATTGTAACATCTCTTGAAAAGTCCCATTTTTCATACTTGATTTTTTCCGAGTAAGGAGCAAGTATGATTTTTCCTCTTGCACCGTAGGCTCCAGCAAAAAATATTAGGTAATTGGAACTTTCCCATTTTGTACAAGTGCCATCAATTGCAACAAAGTTTATTTCTCTTTTTTGAAAAAAGCTCTCTATCTTTTGAGAAAGTTGATGCCTGAAAGTGGGGTTTGAAAAAAAACTATCCCATTCTATGGCAAAGTCAGGCATCACGTTTTCATAGAAGCCTGAAAGAGCTTGAAATATGCTACTTAAGTTTGTATTAAATCTAACTTTAGACTGGGTAATTGAATTTTTCCAAAAGGAATACATTTGGGACAGTTTAGACATATAAAAATTCCCCAATATTTTTTCTATTTACCTAATATTATAATTGTTTTGACGAAAATGTACAGGGGGATTGTGATAAAAATGCGAATATTCAAAACAATTCACATTTTTAATTTGTAATTATGAGGTGATTTTGATGAAAAAGTTTATAAATCATCCGACAAAAGCTTGATTTCTTAGAGAAGCAGTATCAACAAGAGAAGATTGAAAGCCAAAATATAGAATATCTCAAAAGGACAATAAGCTGCTTTTCGAAAAATCCCCTTATTAAAAGTTATCTGGAATAAGTTAGGAAATATTTTTGACATTTTAAGTGATACAAGTCTTAATACAAAAGATTCAGAGATAAAAGTTATTTTCAACTGTGAAATGGGCAGATAAAGTAAAATACAAGAGGCTGTCCACTTTGAAATATATGTGGGCAGCCTTATTATTTTAGTTTTTTCATGTTTTTTGGTCCCAGTCAATTTCTATTTCGTATTCAATAGGGTCTTTTACCCCAATTTTTCTGAAAGCTTCTATTCGCTCTGTACAAGTTCCACATCTTCCACAAGCTTTTTCACCGCCTTTGTAGCGGGACCAGGTGAGAGAGTAGTCAACACCAAGTTTTAGCCCAATCTTTAGAATATCCTCTTTTTTCAAGTCTACATATGGAGCTTCAAGCTCTACAATTTGATAGTCACAAAGAAGAATTGATCTTTTCATAGCTTCAACAAATTCTTTTCTGCAGTCAGGATAAATAGGATGGTCGCCAGCATGTGCTCCGTAGAAGAGCTTTTGTGCTTTTAAGGATATTGCATATGATGTTGCCAAGCTTAAAAAGACCATATTACGATTTGGAACAACTGTCTGCTTCATGCTCTCATCTGTGTAATATCCTTCAGGCACTGACCAGCTGCTTTTTGTCAAGGCTGATGGTGCTAAGTCTGCAAAAAAAGATATATCAACAATCTTGTGTGGAACTTTCAAAAGTTCACAGGTTTTCTTTGCAAATTCAAGCTCTTTTGAGTGTTTTTGACCATACAAAAAGCTAATAGCATAGGTTTCATATCCTTGGTTTTTGATATCATAAAGTAGAGTGGTTGAATCCATTCCACCAGACAGAACAACAACAGCTCTCATTTTTTAAAATAGCCCTTCCTTTCTTTTTCAGCTTTTTACTTTGCAGCAATAACATCAACTTCAACCAACGCACCTGGCAAAAGCTTTGCTTCTACAGTTGTCCTTGCTGGATAGTTTCCTTTGAAGATGTTGCTATAGACTTCATTAAACTTAGCAAAGTCAGCCAAATCTGAAATATATACGTTTACTTTTACAACATCGTCAAAACAAAACCCAGCCTCTTTTAATATAGCTTCGATATTTTTAAAGACAAGCTCTGTTTGAGCTTTTATGTCATCACCTTCTATTTTCCCAGTTTGCGGGTTTATAGCAAGCTGGCCAGACACAAAAAGCATATTGTTAATCAAAACGGCATGTGAATAAGGGCCGACTGGTTTTGGAGCGTCGTTTGCCACTATACACTTTTTCATTTTTTATCAGTTCTCCTTTCTAAAGTAAGTCTTTAAAGATTTTATTCAAGTTTTTGACCACAATATGGGCAGTACAGGAAGTTTTTTGAAACTCTGTTTCCACAGTTTGGACAAAAATCAGAGTCAATGCCTTCTTGGTACATTCCCTGCAAATTTCTAAAAAGTTCAACATCAGCAAGGGTAATAGGCACATCTTTGCCATACTCTAAATCATGTGCAAGTTGAGGGTTTGTAATAAGGTAAACTTTTGAACAACAACTTGTTTGAATAAAATATCTTGTGTTCCACCTCAAAACAGGTATAAAAAAGAAATGGAGATAGTTATAAACCTTAAAAAGAGTGTACGAACCTTTGCGTGTGCAAAATGGGCATATTTCAACATCTATTTGACGAATGACTTTTGCCTTTTCTTCTATACCAAATATTCCTATAAAGAACATCGACTTTAAACTCAGCTCCAGCTAAAATCTTCTTTTTAATATTTTATCATTTTAATATATGTTTTCAACCACAGAAGAAGAAACTCCTCAAAAATTTTCATGATATAATTGAGGTATGCTATAATTAATAAGGTATTTTAAATATTTTGTGGGGAGGGATTTTAAAGGTGACAGTGGTATTTGTTGGAACAAACAAACAGGTTACTATAAAAGGACCGAAAAGTGCCCAGCAGCTTGCAAAAGAGCTTGGGATAAGCTTAGAGTCACATGTTTTTATAAAAAACGGTGAGATTGTTGCTCCAGATGAAATCATACAGGATGAGGATACAGTTGAGATAATCTCTGCAATCTCAGGTGGCTGATGAGAAGGGGGATTTGGTTAATTGAAGTGTGTAAGATGCAAACAAAAAGCTAAAATTTTGCTCAAAAGACACAATGCAGCCTTTTGCAATGAGTGTTTTTTGTATTATTACAGAAATCAAGTAGCTAAAAATATTCGCAAATACAAGATGTTTGACAAAAAAGATAAGATTTTAGCAGTAATCTCTGGTGGCAAAGACAGTATGGCTCTTTGGGATGTTCTGGTCAAAGAAGGCTACAATGTTGTTGCAATGTATATAAATCTTGGAATAGGTGAGTATTCCAACAGGTCACAAGAGGTTGTTGAGAGCTTTGCAAGTAAAAATAACCTTCCGCTCATTGTAAAGGACATCAAAAAGGAGTTTGGACTTGATATATACAAGCTTTCAAAGACTTTAAAACGAAGTCCTTGTTCTATTTGTGGGTCGATCAAAAGGTATTTGTTTAACAAGGTAGCATACGACGGCGGTTTTTCGGCTGTTGCAACAGGTCATAACTTGGACGATGAAGCGGCAACACTTCTTGGGAATGTCTTAAGCTGGGAAGAGGGGTATCTTGCAAGACAAGCACCAGTGCTACCTCAAACTCATCCAAAACTCATAAAAAAAGTAAAGCCTCTTTATAGTTTAACAGAAAGAGAAAACCTCTACTATGTGCTTTTGAACAAGATTGAGTTTTTGCATGAAGAGTGTCCTCATTCTGTTGGAGCACGTTCAATTCTTTTCAAAGAAGTACTAAATAAGCTTGAAGAGGAAAGCCCTGGGACAAAGCAAAGGTTTTTAAATGGTTTTCTTGAAAAGGGCAGAAGGCATTTTCAGGATGTGAGTGAAAAACTTGAACTAAGAGAGTGCAAAACTTGTGGACAGGTCACAACGACCGAGGAGTGTTCGTTCTGCAGGTTTGTAAAGATTTGCAACCAGCAACAAGAAACTTAAACTCAAAAAGGGCTGGCAGCTTTGAAAATCCAACTCGTCCAGCCCTTTTGTTATTTATTTTGTCCTATTTTTAAACTCCTCTTTCTCTATCTGGCCAGATTATCTTGTGAAGCTGAAGCTGCAGTCTGCAGTTTTGAAGTTTATGTGATAGGATGAAATTCACAATTTCTTTTGGTTCAATTTTCCCATGCACAGGACTGAAGTAGATATTGCATGAAGGCTCAAATAACCGGATTATTTCAAAAGCTCTTTCTAAATCCTGCTTTGTTCCAACAACAAATTTCAAAACGTCAGACTTACCAAGATATTTAATATTGTCTAATAACATCTTGTCTTCCATTCCACTTGATGGACATTTGTAATCCATTGTGATAATGGCATTTCGGTTGACATATCTTATATCAACAGAGCCATTTGTCTCAATGTTAACTTCAAAACCTTCTTTAATAAGGCTATCAATAAGGTGGTATATGTGAGGCTGTATTAAAGGCTCGCCACCTGTTAGGGTAACCCTTTTAAAACCTGTTGAATTAACATATTCAAGTATTTGGTCAAGTGTTATTTCTTCATAGTTAGGATTTTGTGTGGCATACCTTGTATCGCAATAAGAGCAGTTCAAATTACACCCTGCAAATCTCAAAAAGATAGCAGGAAACCCGCTTCTTATTCCTTCTCCTTCGATGCTGACAAATTTTTCTACAACTTTGAATTTGGCTTTTTTCATTTTATCACCCTACCAGTTTTAACATCCAGTCAAGAAGAGTGTTTTTGCAAAAAAGTAAAATTCTTTTTATGCTATAATTTTTAAAGCATGACAAGCAAGAAGCTGTGCATTGATAAAATCAGCGGTGTAACTATTTTAATACATAAAAATTTAAATTTCAATGAAATATAAATATTCTTGGCAATATAAAAACCACCTTGACCTCATCAACTGAGGTGGTTTTGAGAAAAATGATTTTACTTTTTATATCTAAGTTCCCCAAAGGTAGGCTACAAACCATTAGAAAGTTTGGATAACTCAATTTAATGTAGAAAGGTCAAGGAATATAAGCACCTCAACTCTTTCCGTTTATCCAGCAGCTGCAATAATCTGAACAAGACCTTACTCTACCACGATGAAACCGAATACAATTTAAATCTTAAAAAATTGCCATTAGAGGTCGACAGAAACGACTTTTGGTCAAAATGGATATACATGCAAAAAAGATAAAAACTACAAGTGTGTAATTATAAACCGCTATAATTAAATATTAAATAAACATAGACAATGACTTCATTCATTTTATATTGAATATAACTTTCAGGAAAGTATATAATCAAGACAAGAGAAATTTATATAAAAAGAACAAAAAGGTTCAGGGATTATTATTTAGGAGCCTGTGCAGCAAAATGTTTTTGACCTCTGGACTTAGGACATATGAGAGAGTGTATAATTTCATAAAGCTTTAGGGGTGATAAAGATGATAGAGACTACACTCAATGCCCAGACAGTAAATTACCTTACCGAAAGAAAACTTGCAGATATGATAAAAAATCAAGAGTTCAAGGAAGAATTTTCTGTGCAGATATATAACTTCTTTACCGATGTTCCACTGGAGGATATTATACGATTTGTTATAAAATACAAGATTGATGAGAATATTTTATTACAGTACTATGAATCTTTTGTAAAAGAATTATATCCCAATAGAGAGTTAGAGGAGATGTTGCGAGATGTTATCTGAATTATTTAATAAGGCGCTACTTATTCTGGACTGTGCAAAAATACCTGAAGAAGAATGGACATTTGGTGGTGGTACAGCTCTTTCTTTGTACTTTCACCATAGAGAAAGCAAAGATATTGATATCTTTTTAACCGAAGCACAATATCTTCCATTTCTCTCTCCTCGGCTAAACGAAGTGGCAAGAGAAATAGTAGATGATTATACTGAGGCATCTAATTTTGTAAAGCTAAGGTTCCCAGAAGGCGAAATAGATTTTGTCGTTGCGCCATACTTAACCAAAGATTATTGTCAAATTATGGAGATTAATGGTAGAAAGGTGCGGCTTGAAACACCAGAGGAAATAATTGTCAAAAAACTTTTTTATAGGGCTGAAAATTTAAAAATTCGTGATATAGTAGATATTACGATTGTTTACAGAGAGAGAAAAAACCAAGTTAAAACAATATTTTTTATTGATTTATCCAAAAATTGAAATTATTGAGCATCGATGGGATAAACTAAAGAAAAAATATTTTGAAGACATTGGCAAAATCAAAATATTTAACAAAAGCTTGATAGAACAAGTGTCTTTGTTATTTAACCAATATTTGGAAGATTTGAGGCAAATGTCTCAATTGTAATTTTGTACTTTGGGTGAAAGTGGTATAATTAAATTAAATCAATTGTAGGCGTTATAAGTCAAGTTTCATGATAGAATTAAGATTTCACCATCTTTTGTGTTTTCTTGGCTTTAGAGGACTTGGTTATAACAAGGAGTTTGTGGATAATTTTAGAAAGGTGTATGAGAAGGTTTTTACTGAAGGCCAAAAAGTCATACTTGTCACACACCCAGATGTTATATGCCAAAAATGTCCAAGACTTGTGGATGGTATTTGCGCAGCAGAAGATAAGGTGAAAAACTTTGATGTAAAGCTTAGGGAGTTTCTTTGCAAAAACGGTATTAGCAATTTTGACAGTGTTTTGCCAAATGAGATTTACAAAGTAATAAAAAAGCTCTCAACCCAGGAATTTGAGAGTATCTGCAGAAGCTGTGAGTGGTTTTCCTTGGGGTATTGCAAAGAGGGGCTCTTGAAACTAAAAAGTGAGCAAAATTAATAAGCTTAAAAGAGGCCTCTAAACAAAGAGATTTGATTCTTCAAAAAGGAAGGGATTTTTTGAAAGCCATGGACAAAAAGTCAATATACATATTAAAAAAGCTCTGTGAAGAAGACTTTGTCTCAGGCGAAAATCTTGCAAAAGAACTAGAAATCAGCCGTATGGCAGTAAATAAAAGAATAAAAAGCCTGCAAGAGATGGGCTTTGCAATAGCATCTTATAAGAAAAAAGGCTATCAGCTTGTTGACAAAGACATAATAAGAGTTTGGGAGATAGAAGATTTCATCTCAAAGTCTGAGTTGTTCAAGGATTTCTTATATTTTCCGCAAATAGACTCAACAAACAACTATGTAAAAGAAAATCAAGAAAGCTTGAAGTCAGCAACAGTTGTATATGCAGAAAGACAGAATGCTGGCAGAGGACGGCTTGGCAGAAGCTGGACTGACTTGGAAAAAGGAGTTAAGATGTCTATTTTTCTGAGGCTTGAGGTCATTGACATAGAAAAGGTGGTTCCGCTTACACTCTTTACAGGGCTTATTGTCAACAGGGTTTTGAGAAAATATACAGTTCAAAGTTTTATCAAGTGGTCAAATGATATCCTTTTGAATGGCAAAAAGGTATGTGGGATTTTGACAGAGCTTTCAGGTGAGATCGAAGGTAGAGGAAATGTCATCATTGGAATAGGTCTTAATGTAAATGCAGCAAGCCTTCCAGATGAACTTCTTGAGATTGCAACCACATTAAGGAAGGAGATGGGGATGGACTTTGACAGGACAAAAATAATTATTGAAATCTTAAAAGAATTTGAAAACGAGCTTGAGAATTTTAAAAAGTATGGTTTTCCCCATTTTAGGGATGAGTATAAAAGCTATTGCATAAACCTTGGCAAAGAGATTATCATAAATGGCGAGAAAAAGGTGTTTTGTAAAGACATAGGCCAAAATGGTGAGCTTATCTGTGTACAGGATAGCAGAGAAATAAAAATCCAAACTGGAGAGGTGACAATAAGGTGGTGAAAATAAATTGAGATTTATTTCAAAAGATGCAAATATAAAGAAAATTATGTATCAAAAAGGGTTTGATGAGAAGGAGATTTTAGATTTTGAAAAAAGAGCAAATAGTGTAGTTTTAAAATTTGAAAATGTCAAAGATATTTCGCACTTTGTAAAGCTTCTTTCAGACCTTGGTTATTATGTAGTTACAAAAGATGATATTGCCTTTGCTACAACTTCAAAGTCTAATTTTGAAAAAACAAAGTGTTATCTTGCTGAGGAGGGTTTTGAGTGCAGCTTTGAAGCTGATTTTGCTATTTCACAAAGAATGCTTCAAGCAAAGGACAAGGTCATAAATCTTCTTAAGACAAATGTGATGGGTATAATAAATGTCACGCCAGACTCTTTTTATGAAGGCTCAAGAGTTGACTTGGCTGGGGTTTCCCAAAAAGCACTTGAAATGATTCAAGACGGGGCAGATGTGATTGATGTTGGAGGAGAGTCAACAAGACCATTTTCAGAACCAGTGCCAGAAGATGAGGAGCTAAAGAGGGTTATTCCTGCAATTGAAGCAATAAGAACTGTTAGCAAGGACATTCCAATCTCCATTGACACTTATAAAAGTTCTGTTGCAAGAAAGGCAATAGAGGCTGGTGCTGACATAATAAATGATGTTAGCGGTGGCACATTTGACAAAGACATGTTCAAGGTAGCAGCAGAATATAATGTTCCTATTATTATCATGCACATAAAAGGCACGCCCAAGGATATGCAGCAAAACCCCTATTATGAAGATGTTATAGAAGAGATTTTGCAGTTTTTTGAAAAAAGGATTGATGAGGCACTCAAAGCAGGGGTTGAGCTTGAGAACATCATCTTAGACCCAGGGATAGGGTTTGGGAAAAGGCTTGAGGACAATTTAGAAATAATAAGAAGATGTGAAGAGTTCAAAGTTCTTGGAAGGCCAATTTTGATTGGTGCGTCAAGAAAATCTACAATTGGTACTGTGTTAGGAGGGCTTCCACCTCAAGATAGGCTTGAAGGGACAATTGCAATTTCGACAATTTGTGCACTAAAGAGGATTGAATTTGTAAGAGTGCACGATGTGAAAGAGAACAAAAGAGCAATCTTGATGACAGAAGCTATTATAAATAGCTAAGGAGAAGGGATGTGGATAAAAAAATGAAGGTTGTAATTGACAGGTTTGAAGGTAAGTTTGCAGTACTTGAGCTTGAGGATGGGAAGATTGTAAATGTGCCGATTGACATAATTCCTCAGGGTGCAAAAGAAGGAGATGTGCTTTTGATAGAGATTGACAAAAAAGAGACAGAAAATAGACAAAAGAGAATTAGCAAGCTTTTTGAAGAGCTAAAAGAATAAATCAGCACAAAGGAAGGAAGTTATTGAAAGTGTCACAGAAGATAACTATTTTTTTAGGGCTTGGGAGCAACCTTGGTGACAGGCAGAAGAATATAGAGATGGCAATAGAGTATTTAAAAGAAAAGGTAGAAATTGAAAAGGTCTCAAAGATTATTGAGACAGAGCCTTACGGGTATGTAGAGCAGCCAAAGTTTTTAAACTGCTGTGTAATGGGTAAGACACAGCTTTCACCCGCTGAGCTTTTAGATTTTGTGCTGAGTATAGAAGAGAAGATGGGCAGAAAAAGGCTTTTTAAATGGGGTCCGAGAAACATTGATATAGACATTTTATTTTATGACTCTGCTACAATAGAGCAGGAGAATTTGAAAATTCCTCATCCAGAGTTACACAAGCGAGAGTTTGTGCTCCTGCCACTGATTGAAATAGCACCAGATTTTGTCCACCCAGTGTTTAAAAAGACAGTTCTTGAGCTCTACAGAGAGCTTAAAAATTCAATGTGAAAGGTGTGAAATTTGGGTATGGAATTTTTAAATATGCCAGAGTTTGAGGGCAAAATAGTTGTTATTACAGGTGCTGCCCAGGGAATTGGTCTTGTAACAGCCCTATCTTTTCTTAAAAATGGGGCAAGAGTTGCAGCAATTGACGTTGATAGAGAAGCAATTGAGGATGCAATGGAAGACTTTTTCAAAGGGTATGAAGGAAAAATACAGTTTTTTGAATGCAATTTAGCAGATGCGGAGGATATTGAAAGCACTTGTCAGGAGATTGGTCGAAATTACAAATGGATTGACATTCTTGTAAACAATGCAGCAGTTTCTTCAACAAAGCCAATTTCGCAGCGGACAGTTGAAGAGTGGGATTATGTGATAAATGTAAACCTTCGCGCACCATATCTTATGGTAAAGTACCTTTTGCCTTTCATGAAAGAAGGGAGTAGTATAGTTAATATTGCCTCAACAAGGGCGCTCATGTCAGAGCCTAACACAGAGCCTTATTCTGCATCAAAAGGAGGAATTTTAGCGCTAACTCATTCTTTGGCAGTTTCACTTTCACCTAAGAAAATCAGGGTAAACGCAATAAGCCCGGGGTGGATAGACACCTCATCTTACAAAAAAAGAAAGTATCGCCACAAGCCAAATTTGCGCGAGATAGACCATCTTCAGCACCCGGCAGGCAGGGTAGGTAGACCTGAGGACATTGCAAATACAATCTTATTTTTGACATCACAAAAGAGCAGTTTTATCACAGGTACAAACTTAATTGTAGATGGCGGTATGACAATTAAAATGATATATGAAGAGTAAAATTGAAGGTGATTAGAATATGCTTGCTGAGAATAAAAAGTGTACCTATGAAGAGTTTTTGAGAATTTCTTCTGAGAAAAGAGCAGAGTTTATAGACGGTGAGATTTATTATTTGGCATCTCCCTCTTTTGAGCACCAGATGGTAATATCAAAATTAAACATTGAATTTATGAGGTATTTTGAGGGCAGAGAATGTATTCCTGTAATATCACCATTTAATGTTGTGTTTGAGGACAAAGAGAAAAATGAGAGGCACGTTGTTCAGCCAGATATTGTAGTGATTTGTGACAAAAGTAAAATCACCGATGAAGGTTACAAAGGAGTTCCTAAACTCATTGTTGAGGTGCTATCGCCTACAACAGCTTCGGTTGATTACATTAAAAAAATGCAGCTTTACAGCAGGTTTGGGGTTTTAGAATACTGGATAGTAAATCCGCGCAACAAATCGCTACAGATATTCGTTTTAGAAAATGGAGTATATATTGAACATATAGCACTTTCTCAAACAGGCATTGCTGTGTCAGCTGCCTTTGAAGATATGAAAGTGAATATAGAAAATATTTTCAATTTCTAATGTTTATTTGGAAAAGAGAGGATTTTAAAGATGTGGGGAGGATTTTTCTCAAGTTTCGGTGGAGATTCAGTTGAGATTCGCTTTTCAAAAGAGTTTTATATTCAAACATTCTTGAGCATCTTAGCCTTGATTGCCGCTGTAGGTGCTGTATTCATTGTAATCTTAATTATAAGAAGAAGGCAAAAAAGATTTGAGAGGCTGAAAAATCTCCAGCTTGTTGAGGAGTATTACCAAAATATTTCAAAGAGGATTTTAGAGGCAGAAGAAAAATTGCCGTATTTAAAGCTAACTATGAGCTATAAGGAAGTAGAGGAGAGGTTTAACAATGCAACTTTAAACTTTACTTATTTGAAAGAGTATTATGATGGGATAAAGAAAAGCTACTCAGAAAGTGAGCTTAAAACTTTTCTTAACATCTACAGAATAATAAAAAATGATTTAGATTTTATAGAAGAGGTCTTGAAAAACTCAGAGGCAATATTGGAAAAAGAGATTGAAAGAAAAGAAAAGATTGACAGAGAGCTTGAGGCTGTTAAAAATAAGCAGGATTTAAAAAATAGAATAAATGAAATATATGAAAATGTCTATTCAGAGGATGTTTTAAAAGAAAAAATAGAGGGTATAAAAAGACTTGATGAGAAGATAGAATATTACAAAAACTTGCCTGAGGACAAAAAAGAAAAGTATTTGACAAATTTGATTAGTTTTGTGACAAATGAATTTGAAGAAAAGTATCCATTGATTTTAGCAAAATTGCCCAGGCTTGCGGAGAACATCAAAAAGGAATATGATGAGCTTTTGGCAAGACTAAAAATATCGGAAGATGTTGGAAAACTAATTTTAATTGAAGAGTTTTTAGACAAGTTTTCAAAACTTGACTCTGGCCTTTTTAAAGAAAAGACTTATGAGAAAACTTACAGCAAGGCTATTGTTGACAAATTTGCAGAGCTTAGGACAGAATACGACAATGTTGGTATGAAGTTTTACAAGATTGACCTGAAGATTGACCAAGTAGAAAGACTTATTCAAAGTGGTGCAAGACAGGAAGTAGTTGAAAAAGAGCTCGAGATTTTGAGTATGTTGATATCAAACTTCAAAAAAGATGCATCAGAGTGCAAAAGGCTTTTAGAGAGTTTTTCAAGCTTTTTAGAAAAGGCAAGTTCAAGGATATCAAACAAATACGACTTTAATATGTTAGAAAGTTATAAAGAGAGGTTGAAAGACCTTTATTATGAATGTAACTTTGATGAGTTTAAAAAACGCTACATTGAGGCCGAAAGCCTTGCACGAAATATTGTTTTAAAAAGCTTTCCTGACAGAAAAGAGGATTTTTTGAAAAGGTCTTTTAAAGACTTTTTTGATGACTTTTTTGACAGATGCTAATTATGTGCTACAAATTTTGATTAAATAAAAATTTCAAAAACAGGGGGTAACTTGAAATGGGTGTTTTTCAAAAGATTGCTCAGTTACTTAAGGCAAACATCAACGATTTGATTGAAAAGGCTGCCGACCCTGAAAAGATGCTCAATCAGCTCATTGAGGACATGGAAGACCAGCTTCAAAAAGCAAGGGCTGAGGTTGCAAATGCCTTGGCAGATGAAAAGCTTTTGGAAAAGAAGGTTGAGGAAAACAGGAAGGCAGCCGAGGATTGGCAAAAGAAGGCTGAGCTTGCAGTTTCGAAAGGCGAGGATGAGCTTGCTGTTGAGGCTCTCAAGAGAAAAAGAGAGCATGAAAGACTTGCTCAGGAGTACCAGAAACAGTATGAAGCTCAGCATGAGGCGGTTGAGAAACTCAAAAGTGGTCTTAAGATGTTAGAAGACAAGATTGAAGAAGCAAAGAGAAGAAGAGATTTGCTGATTGCAAAGTCAAAAAGGGCAGATGCTCAGATTACCATTACCCACACAATGAGCAAATTAACAGATACATCTGCGTTTGAGTCGTTTGAAAAGTACGCTCAGAAGATAGAGCAGAAAGAAGCAAGGGCACAGGCTCAAGAAGAGCTTCTAAATAGCACAAAGACATTAGAAGATAAATTTAAGGAGCTTGAAAATAGTGATGCAGATATTTTAGATGAGCTTCAAAAACTAAAAGAGAAGATGGGGAAATAAACGCAAAAACTGAATTGTAGAGAGCTTTTTGGGCTTTTTTAAAGGTGCGGGAGAGTAAAAATCCCGTACCTTTTTTTATTTTTGGGCTTCTTTTTGGATTTTGTCGGAAAAAAGTTTTAGTAAACCTTCCGATTACAACACAAAGTGCCACAGTTTATAGTGTAGATTTTATGTTACACAAAAGATTTAAAAGAGAGGAGATTGATTTGCTTTGGACAAGATAGAAGTTTTGGAGTTTAAAAGACAAAGCTTAAAGAAGGGACAGTCAGAAGGTTCAAGAAGCCTATTTTTTTTCAATGCAGAAGAGTATTTTCTTTTGATTTTGGCCTTTCTGCTTGGAAGGTGTGACCTTTTTTCAACAAGCTTTTTTTCAACTTCTTATCTCAGTAGCTTCAAGAAAAAAGACTACATCTACTATTTAGCAGCATTGTTTTCAATCTTTGGGATAATCTCAGCTTTAAGCATGTCCTCAATACTAAAATATGTAGTTTCAATCCTGGTAGTTACTACTGTCAATCATTTTTTTGAATTTAATGTCTACATAAGAGCTGTAATTGCAGCAGGGAGTGTATTTGTTGGTGGAGTACTTTCAATTAGTATATTCAAAGGAGTGCCAGTAGAAGTTTTGTATCTTCTTTTAGAATCACTTTTTTGCTACTGCTTTGTACTTTTGTTTGAAAGGTTTTTTGATACTATTGGTTCAAAAAAACAGTTTTCAAGCGAGCAGGCGGCTATTACCATAGGAGTTCTGGCTCTGAGCTTTTTAGGGCTTAGCAGTACATTTGACTCTGTTGTGGATGTAAAGAAAATTTTATTTTTCATTCTGCTTTTTATAATCTCTTTTGGCCATGGCATGATAATGTCAACTACAATGGGGTTTGTGGTTGGTCTTCTTGACAGCATTAAAGAGGGAAGCAGCATAGAGATGTCATGTATCTTTGCGTTTGCAGCCCTTCTTGCCGGGGTTATGAAAGGTTTTGGCAAGATAGGAATAGTCTTAGGCGGTTTTTGTGGATATGTAATATCAGTATTTTACATATCCTCAAACCCAACTGTTAAGTTAAGAGAAATTTTGATTGCCTCAGCTCTGTTTTGCATATTTCCGCTTGAAAAGATTCTAATTAATGACAATAATGAAGGGGAGGAGATTCAAAAGATGATTAAGGAAAAAATTTTTGGTATTGCCTCTTTACTTGAAAACTTTGGAGACACCTCTTATCAAAAGGTGATACCTATAATAAGCAAAGATGAAGCAAAGAACATTATTGAACAAACATGTCACAAACTTTGCAGCGGCTGTTCAAATCTTCAAACATGCTGGCAGTACTATTATACTCAAACCAATCATAACTTAAATGAGATGAAAAATATAATATTGAAGAAGGGAAAGCTTGACGAAAGCGACCTCAAAGTTTTTAAATTTACATGTTTTAAATCAAAAGAGTTTGTGGTTGTTGTAAATGGATTTTTGGAGTCTTTAAAATACTCAAAACTTGTGAGAAACGATGGGGTTCAAAAGGAGAGTGCGTTTAAAAACCAGATAGAGCTTATAAAAGACATTGTGGCTGATGCTGCAAAGATGGTGGAAAAAGACCTAAAACAGGACAGGGGAACTGCTAAAGAGATAGAACTTGAACTTTGCAGGTTTGGATATGAAGTCGAAAAGGTAGATTTTACGTTAGCTGATGATTATTTTCAAGTTGAGATTGAGCTTAAAGAAGGCTTCAAACCGCCGCGAAAAAAAGAAATAGAAGAAATTGTAAAGGAGATTGTTAAATGCGATATTGAAATAATCTCAGAGGTGCCAAAGCAAACTGGCGGTTATACTATATCTATCATAAAAAAACCAAATGTGATAATTGACTATGCCATCTTTTCAAAAAGCAAAGAGAATGTAAATGGCGATAGAGTGTGCTTTTTGCAGCTAAAAGACGGGAAGTTTTTAGCCTGTATCTCAGATGGTATGGGAACAGGCAAGGCTGCCGCAGATAACAGTTTTATTGTAATAGACGCACTCAAAAAGTTCACAAGCTTAGGGTTTGACAGGAAAATTGCATTAAAGTTTATAAACTCATTGCTTGCAATCAAAAACACTGAAGGGTTCGCATCTGTTGATATTGTCTGCATAGACAGGTTCAATCTTTCCTGTGAGTTTTTAAAAGCAGGTGCAATGCCAACGTATCTCAAACGCGCAAACAGGGTTTTTGAAATTTCTTCAAACTCATTGCCTGTTGGGATTGAAACAGAGACTCAGTTTGAGTATATAAATCACAAACTTGAAAAAGGTGACATGATATTTATGTGTTCAGATGGGCTTTTAGAGCTGTTAGGCGAGGATGGTCAAAAAGCGCTTCTTGACTATCTTTCTTCACATGAGTTTTTGTCAACCCAGAGCGCAACTAAACAAATCTTTGAATGGGCAATTTCAAACTCTTATGGTATCAAAGACGATGTGACATTAATTGTTTTAAAAGTTGGGGGTGTAAGTGAAAAAAAAGGTGATGAAAAGGCAAGTTAAGAAAGTTTTTGTTGTAGACAGGTTTCTCATGGGAGCTACTGTGGTAGTTTTTCTCTTTGCAAGCATTCTATCAAACTGGACAAACTATGGAAAACAAAATGTTGGAAAAAGTCAGCTTCCAGTTCCAGCTACAAAAAATAGGGGCAGCAAGGTTGTGTCAAGGAGTTTTGAAAACAAAAAAGGTGACAGTTCAAAGAAGCAGATTTATGTAAATGTACTCAGAAAAAGCACAAAAAAGGTTGAGAGAATGTCTTTAGAAGAGTATGTGATTGGAGCTGTTGCAGCTGAGATGCCAGCAGAGTTCGCAACCGAGGCACTGAAAGCGCAGGCAGTTGCTTGCCGCACATATGCAGCACGAAAGATTTCAAAAAAGATTCTGCATAAAGGATACGAAAAGCAAAAGGTGTATCTTTGCGATGACTATTCTCACTGCCAGGCATATATCGATATAAACCAGATGAAACAAAGGTGGGGCAAGAACTTTGACAAGTACTACAAAAAAATATACTTGGCTGTGATGGCAACAAAAGGCGAGGTTTTGGCATACAACGGGGAGATTATAGACAGTCTTTTTCACGCAGCCTCAGGTGGCAGAACAGAAGATGCCAAAGAGGTGTTTGGGCAGAGCGTTCCGTACCTGCAAAGCGTTGTTAGCCGTGGTGAAGAGGCATGTCCAAAATTCAGTGGCGAGTTTTATTTTCCTTATGATGAGTTTGTAAAAAGGATCAAGAATTTTTATCCAAACTTAAAGTTTGACACAAGAAAGATTTCTTCCCAGGTTAAGGTTTTACAAAGAACAAACACACAAAGGGTAAAGACAATAAAAGTAGGGAATGTCACCATGAACGGAAATGAGTTCAGGTCAATCTTTGGGCTTTATTCAACAGAATTTTGGATATACCCTCAGCAAAGGGGTATTGAAATAAAAACAAAAGGATATGGGCATGGTTTGGGTATGAGCCAGTGGGGTGCAAACTACCTTGCAAGGCAGGGGAAAAATTATAAAGAAATTCTCTTTTATTACTATAAAAATGTGAAGATTTGTAGGGTAAAATTAAAAGTATAAAATCTTTGAAAAAAGGAGCAGGATAAAAATTGAGGTGTTATTTAATTAGCAATGATGTCAGAACGTTAAAAGAGTATATTGAAAAGATAGGTCCAGACAAGTACGCAAAAGAATACCTTCTGAGAAAAATGATATATCTTCACATATACATAGAAAACCTCACACCAACACAGGCAAATATTATCAAGCAGACAATGCTCTCCATTGGCTCGGACGCTGTTGTAAACAAGGGGTGTATTGACCATTCGGTTGAGAGTTCTGACTGTCTTGTGTTTGGTAGCCTTTTGCAGCTTGAAAGGTTTTGTGAAAAGCTAAAAAAACAGCCATTTAAACTAAAAGAGGTGGCATATGAAGTACAAAAGATTGTGGAGGGGTTTAAAAATGATTGCCTTTGTTCAGGTAGAACCAGGGAAGAAAAAGATGATAGTTGAAAATGGACTTAGTATAGAAAATGACTACAATAAAAAGATTGGCCTTTGGGGAATTAATGTAAAGTGTATTTCGGGGTTTTTAAGTCCTGAGCCAATTTTTGGAGACTTTGTTGCTGTGAGAGTAGACACAGAAAGTTCATATATAGCAAATTACGACCTTTGGACAGCATTCCAGCTTACAAAAAACGAGGAGCTTAACAAGATGTATGTGAACTCTATTGTAAATTTTAAAAGGTATAGGTTTGGAGAGTATAGAATACCAGAGGTTTTGATTTTGTCATCGATCAAAAAAGAGGATGTGCTGGACATCTCAGAGATAAAAGAATTAAGTGATAGGATTTTGTCAAAGAACGACCAGATATACATCAGCTGCTTAATTGAAAGAATTACACAAAATCCAAATATAGCAAAGTATATTGTACTTAACTATTTCGATCAGCTAAGCAGTAGTAATCGTGAAATAACAAAAAAGGTTGTTGAAAAAGGTGATAGCAAACTTTATATATTCATCCAGGAAGATAGGTATGCTTGGACTGTTGAGATTTGACAACAAAACCCCTTGAGAGCTTAGATAAATCTAACAAAGTTGTACAGGGGGCAGTATACATTTTATATTATTTGTTATACAATTTTTATATAAAGTCTATACCTTTGTTTCTTTTCGCAAACTCAAGGGGGACTTTTGCATGAAACCCAGGATTTTCCTGGTATTTGTCTTGATTTTGACACTTCTGAGTGGCTGCAAACGCTCTGAGCCTAATGTCAAAGAGTATTCAAAAGAAGGAAGGTGGGAGATTTTCAATTTCAAAGGCAAGGCATTTTTTCTTGACTGTGACAATTCAAACGTAATTATAAGAGGGAAAAAAGAGTTAAAAAGCGCCACAGTTCGATATGTCAAAAAGATATTTTGGAATGTTGATGATAAAACTTCTTCATCTAAATTGCTTACAAAGTCAGAAATTGAAAAGACCTTTGATGACATGGAAATAAAGATTGAGAATACGCTTGACAGACTATATATAAAAGCAAGAGCTTACAGTGGTGAAGCCATTTTAGCAAATACACTCTCAAATCCTAAGAAAGAGTTTGAGTTTGAGGTTTTCCTTCCTGAAAAGTGCAAGGTGCTTGTCCAAAACAGCAACGGTAATGTTAGCATCTCAGATATACAAGATGGTTCAATATACATAGTAAACGGCAAAGGCAATATCACAATTACAGATGCAAAGGCCTCAATAGAAGTAAAAAACGGCGAAGGAAATATAAGACTTGACTATGTAAATGGTGATTTTTCAATAAACAACGGAAATGGGAATATAAATCTTAAGGTTGAGAAGGCGGGCGTTTTTAAGGTGATAGGCACAAAAGGAAACATAAATGCCAAGATTGATGAGCTTGATGGCTTTGGTCTTTCGTCGTTTGTCAGCTTGGGTGAGGGAAATGTAACCTTCCTTGTTGGTAAAAATATAAGAGCTCGCATTAAAGTCAATGCAAATGGTAAGGTCCAATCCAATTTTAATATGATAAAAACAGGTAAGCATTACTATATAGACCTTGATTCTGGCAAAAATTTGATTGAGATTGTCAACCTTAATGGAACGGTTAAGATTGCAAAGAACTATTGAGAATAAAAAATCCAAGGGGCCGTCCAAACTTTTTTTAAAAATTTAAGGTGAAGATTGAAGGCCCCTTTGGCTTTTATTTACACCCACCTTTGAACAATTGGCATGCGCCTGCCAAAACCAAATGCTTTTGATGTCACTTTCAAGCCTGGTGCTGCCTGTTTTCGCTTATACTCTGCTCTTTCTACCATTTTGATAATCTTTAAAACAAGATCTTTAGGATAGCCCATCTGGACTATTTCATCCACACTTTTTAACTCCTCAATATATGCAACCAAAATAGGGTCTAAGATTTCATACGGTGGAAGACTGTCTTGATCTTTTTGGTTGGGCCTGAGCTCTGCAGATGGTGGTTTTACTAAAACGTTGTGAGGTATTATTTCTCTTTCCCTGTTTATATACCTTGCAAGCTCATACACAAGCATTTTTGGCAAATCTGATATAACTGCAAGCCCGCCTGCCATATCACCATAAAGCGTGCAGTATCCAACTGCAAGCTCTGACTTGTTACCAGTTGTGAGTACTAACCTGTTTTCCCTATTTGATATAAACATGAGGATATTTCCGCGAATTCGCGCTTGTATGTTCTCTTCTGCAAGGTCTTGCAAGGGCATTTCACTTGTGTTGAACATCCTCAAGTATGCTTTGAAAACATCTTCAATTGGATATATTCTAAACTCAATTCCAAGGTTTTCAGCTAAGCTTTTTGCGTCTTTTATACTGTGCTCTGAAGAATATCGCGATGGCATGGCAACACCAAGCACATTTTCAGGCCCAAGCGCTTCAACTGCCAAACAGCAAACAACTGACGAGTCAATTCCTCCAGAAAGACCTACTACTGCCTTTTTGGTTATTCCTGTCTTTTCAAAGTAATCTCTTATTCCAAGCACCAGTGCTTTTTTAATCCACGAGATGTCTTCATGTATTTCAATTTCAGGCATTTTATCAATCTTTTCAAGTTCAATTTCCAATATGTCTTCTTCAAACTCTTTTGCTTTTGCTACCAGCCTGCCGTCTGAGCTGACCACTACACTGTTTCCGTCAAATATCAGCTCATCATTCCCGCCAACCTGATTCACATATATAACTGCAGTGCCATACTTTGTTGCAGCCTCTTTCAAAACTTTTAGCCTCTGAGTTTCAAGTTTTGTGTAGTGATAGGGTGATGCCGAAAGGTTTATAAACACCTTTGCACCCTTTTGAGAAAGCTCATCAAGTACATTTATGTCATACATTGCATTTTCATCGTTGTTTATATTCCATATATCCTCGCATATGCTTATACCAAAGTTTATCCCTTCAATAGTCACAACCTCTCTTGCAGGGCTTGGGATAAAGTACCTGTTTTCATCAAATACATCATAAGAGGGCAAAAGAGTTTTGTGTATAATCTTTTCAATCCTGCCTTGATGGAAGATAATAGCGCTATTGAAAAGTTTCGAAACATGATGACTCTTTGTTGGGCTACCGACAACAACAAAACTGTCTTCCACTTCTTTTGCAATTTTTTCTACTGCCTTATCAACAGCCTCTATAAAATCTTTTTGAAACAAGAGGTCTTTTGGAGGATATCCGCAGATTGCAAGTTCCGGAAATATAAGAATTTTTGCGTCTCTGTGCGATTTTATAATTCTTATTATCTTTTTTGTATTGCCTTCAATATCCCCAACAATGGGATTTATCTGGCAAAGTAAAACCTTCATATTTTCCACCTTCTTTGTGCTAAATATCCTTCTGGTCTTTTTTAAAAAATTCTTTATTTTTTATGCTTTCAAGAATCTTTTGATTGTATATTTCAGAATAATAGCTAAAATCAAGGTATTCTCTGAGCACACTTGCTTCGAATAAGCTTCTTTCTTCATGGTCTTTTAGAATTATCCCATCCTTGATTATGCTGTACTTTAAAAAAATATTGGCATTTTTCAGATTGACAATATCAACATCTCTTTTAAACACAGCTTTTCCCTCTTCTATCAAAAGACCTCTTAAGATTGCTTCGTCAATCGCAGGAATATCTTCTTCAAACATAACTGCGATGTCAACATCGCTCATATTGTTAAATGTCCCTTTTGCAAATGATCCGAACAAATATGCAAACTTTATTGCACATTCTTTGTTTATTCTCTCAACAAACTCTCTTGCTAGGTCTATAACTTTTTCTTGTTCCATAACACTATCCACACAGATTTTTTCAAACTCTTTCACAAAATTATATCACAAAAAAGGGGAAAACGCTTTTATTTTTGTCTTTCCTCTTTGAACTTACTTGGAGACGTTCCTGTGTATTTTTTGAATATCATCGAAAAATATTTATAGTCGCTAAATCCAACCTTTTCGGCAACCTCATAAGATTTTAGATTTGTAGAAAGAAGAAGCTCTTTTGCTTTGTTTATCCTGAGTTCATTCAAAAAGTCCACAAAACTTTTTCCAGTTTCTTCTTTGAATATTTTACAAAAATAGTTTGGAGAAATTCCGCATACCTCAGCAATATCAGAAAGTAATATTTGGTTTGCATAGTTTTTCTCAATGTAACTTATGGCATCTTTTATAATTTTTCTGTGCCTGCTTTCTTTTACATTCTGAATCTTGTCAATACAAGAGAGGGCAAAGTCTATTAGGCTCTTTTTCATATTTTCACTTTCTTGTTTATTAAAAGAAAAGGCTGCGCTTTTGACAAACTCATCTTTTAAAACAGGGCAAATTTCTTTTGCCTTTGTCAAAATAAGGTCAGAAAGCTTCTTATAAGTGTTTTCTAAAGAGCTTTTATCATCTTGATCTTCCAGTTTTTCAAAAATCTTATTTACCAGCAAAGCTGTCTTTTCCTTATCAAGAGCCATAAAAGCATTTAAAAGTTCGACTTCGTCTTCAGTCAGCTGAGATGGCAAAAACTTACTATCAGTTGCACTTTTTAAAGATAAATGCAGCTGTTTTTTGCTTGATACAACAATTCCTTTTGAAAATGAAATCTTAACATTAAGATACTTCTTTGCATTGGATTTTATTTGATTTAAAAGCTTTTCATCTACTTCTTTTGGCTCACTCAAGTTTACTATCAAAATCAAGGTGTTGTCACCAAAGCTACCGTAAAATACAAATCCACGATATTTTTCATAGATATCTTCTTCAATTAGGTTTGCAAGTAGATTTAGCACAAACTCTTTGTTCTTGTTCACAGAAGATTCCATTAACATAAAAATATCTTCAACAACAACCAAAATCACCTGAAAGTAAGGACCTTCTAAGGAGATTTTCAAAAGCCTTTCTTTTACAGGGTCAAGTACTATTTCAGGGTTTGCAAACAGACTTTTTAAAAACGAAGACCTTAAAACGTATATGTTCTCTTCCACAATGTTTTTATAAAGCATAGTCTCAAAAGACTTTTTCTGCTCCTCAATTATAGAGTCCTTTAACCCAACAACTGTCTTGACCAGCTCATCTGCGCTCACAGGCTTAAGAAGATAATCAGATGCACGAACTTTTAGGGCTGTCTTTAAGTATTCCACGTCGTCATACCCAGTAAGAAACACAATCTTTATATTCGGCAGACTCTGTTTTATGATCTTTGCAGCCTCAAGACCGTCCAAAATGGGCATTCTAATGTCCAAAAGAACAATGTCTGGCTGTTTTGAAAAGCAAAGCTGTGCTGCTTCATGGCCATTTGAGGCTTCTCCTACTATTTCAATTCCATAAGAGGTCCAGTCAATTGAGGATATTATTCCTTTTCTGATTACCCTTTCATCATCAGCAACAATCATTTTAATCATTTCAAATCACCTTCTTTTAAAGCTGGTTGTACAACAGTCACCTTTGTTCCAAGCCCTGGTGTGCTTTCGATTTCTATACCGTATTCATTTCCGAACGCAAGTTTTATTCTGTCATTGACATTTTTAAGTCCTATTTTGCCATTTGTATTATTCTTCAGAGCACTTTCAAATACCTCTTTTGGAGCACCAGCTCCTGTGTCGGACACGATAAAATAAAGCTTTTCATCTTTTGTAAACACTTCAATACTTATTTTTCCCTTCTTTCCGCTTTTTTCTATACCATGATAAATTGCATTTTCTACAATTGGCTGCAAAACAAGCTTTACTGTTTTATAGCATAGAGCTTGACTTTGAACGTTTAACGAAAATTCTATCAAGTCCTGGTACCTAACCTTTTGTATTAGGATGTAACTGCTAAGATGTTCTATCTCTTCTTTTACAGTTATGATGTTGCTTTTGTTTGCCAATATGGACCTGAAAAGTTTTGAGAGTGCCTCAACGAGGATGCATGCTTTTTTTGCACCTTCAAGCCGAGCTGTCCAGTATATTGTATCAAGTGTGTTGTAAAGAAAATGAGGATTGATTCTTTCTTGCAGCGCTTTTAACTCTGCCTCTTTTTGCTTTATTGTTGCAATGTAAACCTGGTTCATAAGTTCATTAAGTTTTGCAGACATGCTATTGAATGCTTGAATTAGCTTTGACACTTCATCATTTCCTTTTGGCTGCATGTATACATCAAAGTTCTGGTTTGAAATGTGATCAATAAGGATTCTCAGCTGTTTGAGGGGAAAAAGAATACGATTTTGGAAGAAAACAAGAAAAATAGATGCAGCAAAAAGGGCAAGAAGGATAGTAATAAAAAGATAACTTTGTATAGCTCTGTTTTCAGCAACAAGGTCTTCCTTTTCTACAAAACTCACAACCTTCCATCCAAGAGGCTTAATAGTAGAGTATGTAACAAGGAATGTCTTGCTGGAAAGTTTTGTGTAAAAAAAGCCTTGCTCAAAATTTTCCATAGGTTTTGTAGGAATCATCTTGGCAAGGTTCTTTCCGATTAAAGTCTTGTCTGTTGAGCTGAGAATAAAATAATTCTGGTTACAGATGACAAAGTTTTCAGAAAAATTTGAACTCAAGTGTATTACCTCTTCAAACAAGCTTTTTTCATCAATGTTTATCTCTAAATATCCGATTAGGTTTTTGAAGTTATTAATATCTCTTATAGGGCGAACAAGGGAAATTACATAAGTTAATATTCCTGCCCTGCTTGTTATAACGTTTGGGTACCATTCGTAGCTCTGGACGTTGATATTTGAAAGATTCAAAGTTTGATCTTTTATTCCATATGTATCAAATATAGTATTATTTTTACCCATTATATAGATGGAATGGATATATGGTTTTTCACCAACAAGGTATGTTAAAAAGTCGTTTACATGTACCCTTGCCTTTTCAAGTTCATACAAGTCAGTTTTAAAGTCAGATTTCAAAAGCTGTCTCAAATCACCACTCTGAATAAAGTAAAGCGAAGCTTCTTTTATATCATTTGTAATAAGCTCAAGAGAGCTTGCAATCTGTTTTACAGTATGAAGATGCGAAAATGCAAATTTGCTTTCCACTATTTTGACAGATTTTATGTATGAGGCTATTCCAATCGGGAAGCTTGAAAGAATGATCAGAAAGATTGCACATACCATAATTTTGAACTGGAGACTACCTGATATCTTTTTCACTTTACCGATTCCTTTCTAAAATAAAAATCTTTAAGATTAAAATAACACAGAAAAAGCTTAAATGACAAGGGCGAAAGATTCCAAAAAGATAAAAATTTATAATCTTCGAATATTTGTTTGGAGAAAATCTTAAACGAATAATGAAACAGCAAATGTGTTAAAATAATAGAAGTTTTAATAAGATTATTACCTACAAATTGCATAATCAAATTTATATAATTGACAGTAGAAATGAAATAAAAAATGAGAGGGAGGCAAAATATATGAAAAAAGTAAAATTGATTAAAAGAGTTTTAGCTATTTTGGTAGTTTTTGGACTTGTGTTTTCACTGGCTGCCTGCAAGAAAAAGACAGCTCAGCAGCCACAGCAGAGCAGCCAGAGCAAAAACATCGAAGAAAAAATTACTTTAACGTTTACTCACATGTTTACAAACGACGGAAGTGCAATAAGCACTGGTTTTTACAATGCACTAAATGAGTATAAAAAATCACATTCGAATGTCACAATAAAACAGGAAGCTCTGTCGCATGACACTTATGAGACAAAGATAAAGACACTTGCTGCCGGTGGAGAACTTCCAGATGTGTTTGTTATAAAAGGTTCAATGGTTGACCCATTTTACAACAACAATCAGATTGCACCTTTAAATGATGCCCTTGATAGTGACATGGCATGGAAAAATAGCTTTGTTGAGGGTGCGTTTGACGATTTCAAAAGAGGAGACAAAATCTTAGGAATACCAATCCAGGTTCAGCCAACATCCCTAATTTTCTATAACAAACAGATTTTTAAAGAAGCAGGCATAAATGAGTTTCCGAAAAATTGGAATGAGTTCAAGGATGCTGTCAAAAAACTCAGAGCAAAAGGGTATATTCCAATCACTGCAGGAAACAAGGGAAAATGGCTTGTTGAGTCGTGTATTCTGAGCACTCTTGGTGACAGGTTCACAGGGACAGACTGGTTTGTGTCTATAAGAGATAGAAAAGGTGCAAAGTTTACCGACCCAGAGTTTGTAAATGCGCTCAGGGCAATTGATGAGCTTGTTAAAATGAAGGCGTTTAACAGCGATATCAACTCGCTTGACAACAACCAGCAGAGGACTCTTTACTATAACAAAAAAGCTGCAATGTTCTTTGAAGGTGGCTGGGCAATTTCGCTTGTGACAAATGAGGCTCCAAAAGATGTTTTGGAGGCAACAGAGCTTGCTATAATCCCACCTGTGCCAGGTGGGAAAGGATTGCCAAACACAGTTTCAGGCGGTGCTGGCTGGGCATTTCAAATAAATGCGAACCTTGATGGGAGCAAGAAAAATGCTGCTCTGGAACTTTTAAAAGCGCTCTCAAGCGATGCGTATTCAAGGCCTATGCTTGAAAAGGGTGGTTTCCCTGCAACAAAAGTTACAAATTATGATGAAAGTAAGCTTTTTACTCTTGCAAAGAAATATCAGCAGCTTGCAAAGAATATAAAATATGTGCCTGTATATGATGTTCAGCTATCGCCTGGTGTGATTGAGGTTATGAACAGCGGTCTTCAAGACATGATAATAGGCACACTTACACCCGAAAAGCTTGCTCAAAAGATTCAGCAGGAGTATGAGAGAGAAGCGAAGTAGTTTTAGAATTTTGAAAAAGAAAAAAGAGGGGGAAAGCCTTTTTAAACTCCCCCTCTTTTGTCTACCAATATAGTTTTTACATAAATTTGAATTTTAAAAAGGGGAGACTTCAGCATGGAAAGACAACTATTCAAACCAAGCTCGAGGGTATTCATTGCCTATCTTTCACTGCCTGTTTTGTGGTATTTATTTGTTGTGGTAGTGCCACTTGTGCTGGCGATAAGGTACAGCCTTTACGAGTGGTCTGGTGGGCCAAAGATGAGATTTGTTGGGCTTTCCAATTACATCCAGCTTGTACATGACTACGACTTTTGGTTTTCTTTTAAAAACAATCTTATAATAACCCTGCTTTGTATAATAGGCCAGATTGGAATTGCCTTTATTTTAGCAGCGTTGATGACAACAAGAGTTTTGAAGTTCAAAGAGTTTCACAGAACAGTTATATTCTTACCTGTTGTACTCTCACCTGTTGTAATAGGCTTTATTTGGATGCTTATGTACAACCAGCAGATAGGCATATTAAATTGGGTTTTGAGAGCAATTGGCTTGGGCTCGCTTGTCAGACCATGGCTTGATGATCCTAAGCTTGTCATATACTCTGTTTCTGTACCACTTATTTGGCAGTATATAGGTTTTTATCTTGTTATACTTATGGCCTCGCTACAATCAATTCCTAAGGAGATATTTGAGGCTGCAGAAATTGACGGTGCAGATGGATTTAAAAGAACCATCTATGTTATACTGCCACTTCTGTCAGATACGTTAAAGGTTTCGATTATGCTTTGCATTGCAGGTAATATGAAAGTTTTTGACCATATATATGTCATGACAGGTGGCGGACCAGGCAAAAGTTCGATGGTTATGGCACAGTATGCATATAACAACTCATTTATAATGTTCAAGCTTGGATATGGAGCAACTATTTCTGTTGGGATTTTGGTTTTGAGCCTTGCAATAATCCTACTTTCGCGAAGACTGATGGGAGGAAGTGAAAAATGAATATAAAAAAGATTGCTTTCAAAATAGGGGCACTAATTCTTAACATATTAGTTATGATACTTTCTCTTTCAGCTATATTTCCAATTGTGTGGCTTATTTACTCATCACTTAAAACTGAAAGAGAGTTTGCTTTGAGTATTGCCTCACTGCCAGCACATCCTACATTTGAAAATTATGTAAATGCGATAAAGACAGCAAAGATGCATATATACTTTTTCAACAGCTTATTCACAACAGTTATCTCTGTTATCCTGATTGTAATATTTAGTTTTATCGTAGGGTATTTTTTTGCAAGGTATCAATTTAAAGGAAGAACACTCCTGTATACAATGTTTTTGGCAGGGATGCTAATCCCTATTCATGCGCTTCTGGTGCCATTGTTTGTCCAGTTTAAAGTCTTTGGGCTTTTGGATAGAAGAATTACGCTAATTTTTCCTTATGTTGGTTTGGGTCTTCCAATGGCGATATTTTTGATGGAGAACTTCATAAGAGACATTCCGCATGAAATAGAAGAAGCAGCTTATATTGATGGTGCGACCTTGACTCAGACTTTGTTTAGAATAATTCTTCCCATTTGCAAGCCTATAATCTCAACAGTTGTAATTTTAAGCGCTCTTTCAACTTGGAATGAGTTTTCATTTGCTCTTGTTTTGATAAAAAGCGATGCGTTAAAAACACTGCCTGTGGGGCTTACAAACTTTTCATCTCAGTATACTGTAAAATACACTCAACTCATGGCAGCAATAACAATTGCTATACTTCCAGTAATCATAACGTATCTTGCCTTTAACAAAAAGGTTATACAAGGGCTTGTCGCTGGTGCTGTCAAAGGGTGATAATCTTTCACCCTTATTTACTTTCTAAAATTATGAGATAAAGAGTAAAAATACAGGCAGATAAAGCAAATGTGTAAAGTATTATAATATAATCTTAGACAAAACATGTTGCTGAAAAAGAAAAACAGGGGGAGTTTACATTGAAGATAAGCCTTGATGGAAAATGGAAATTTAGAGAAGTAGGCAGCCTTGAATACTTGGATGGCACAGTTCCAGGGTGTGTTCAACTTGATTTAATCAACCTTGGCAAGCTTCCAGACCCATTTTATGGAGTAAATGAAGTTTTGTTTTATTCTCTTGAAGAAAAGGACTTTGAGTATGTTAAAGAGTTTTATATCGAAAATCTTGACTGGCAGGTCAAAAAGCTTGTGTTTGAAGGGATTGATACAGTCGCTGATGTTTATTTAAACCACTTTTACTTGGGTAGAACAGATAACATGTTTTTAAAATATGAATTTGATGTGTCAACTGTCTTGAAAGAAGGGAAAAACGTATTAAAAGTAATTCTTTACTCTCCAATCAAAGAAGCAGAAAGACTTAAAAAAATTTACCAATCAAAATATGAGTATCCGTATAGAAGCTGGATAAGAAAAGCTCAATATTCATATGGTTGGGATTGGGGCCCGAGGATTCTTCAGATTGGCATCTTCAGGAGTGTATATTTGGAACTAAACAACGGTCTTGAGATAACAGATGAGTTTGTCAAAACAGAACACTTATCAGAAGATTTAGCAGTGGTCAAAGTTTTTGCAAAGATAAATTCATTTGAAAAGCCAAGTAGTGTTGAAATAGAGATTTCAGATAGCGAATATGTTAAAAAAGTTATACCAGATGTCTACAAGTCCAAAGAAGGATATTTTATTGAAGAGAGAATTGAAATAGAAAATCCAAAACTGTGGTTCCCTAATGGCTATGGAGAGCCGCATTTATATACTTTTAAGATTGTTGTTAAAACCTCGAACGAAGAAGCAACAAAAATGGTCACAACAGGCCTCAGGACTGTCAGAATTATAAAAGAAAAAGATGAATATGGCGAAAGCTTCATCTTTGAAATAAACGGTCAAAAGATTTTTGCAAAAGGTGCAAACTGGATACCTGCTGATTCCATCCTGCCAAGGTTGAAAGAAAAGGATTACAAAGAGTTAATTGAAATGGCAAAAGATGCGAACATGAACATGCTCAGGGTCTGGGGCGGCGGAATTTATGAGTATGATTGGTTCTACAACGAGTGTGACAAAAACGGTATAATGGTATGGCAGGATTTCATGTTTGCATGCGCAATCTACCCTGATGAGTTTGACTTTTTCGTTGAGAATTTCAAAAAAGAGGCAGAGTACCAGATAAAACGACTGAGAAACCATCCGTGTATAGTGCTTTGGTGTGGGAATAACGAAAACAACTGGGGTTTTAGAGACTGGTGGCACATTGGCGACCCAGAATTTTTGGGAAATAGAATTTACAAGAAGGTTTTGCCACAGATTCTATCAGAGCTTGACCCAACAAGACCGTACCACATCTCAAGCCCGTATGGTGGGGAGCATCCAAATAGCAGCACTGCTGGTGACAAGCACACATGGGATATCTGGGCTGGCTGGAAAGACTATATTTACTACAAGCACGACAATGCAAGGTTTGTGAGTGAGTTTGGTTTTCAGGCAGCAGCACACCTTGATACAATGAAAAAGTATATTCCTCTTAAAGACCAGACAATCTTCTCTAAAACTTTGAGAATGCACGAAAAGCAGGAAGAAGGTTTGGAAAGGCTTATAAGGTATATGGCAGGCTCAATTGGTCTTCCAAAAGATTTTGATTCTTTTGTTTACCTTTCACAGTTTGTTCAAAAAGAGGCTATTAAAACTGCTGTTGAACATTATCGTAAAAACAAATTTAGAACTACCGGTGCTCTTTACTGGCAGCTAAACGACTGCTGGCCTGTTATATCATGGTCATCAATTGATTATTTGAAAAGAAGAAAGGCGCTTTACTATGAGTCAAAAAGGTTATTTGCAAAGTTTTTGCCAGTTGTTGAGTATGAGGATGGGAAGCTTAAAGTTTATGTTGTAAGTGATGATTTGAAGACAAAACAAGGCAAGCTAAGTATTACAATCTGGAACTTTGATGGTCAGAAACTTTATGAGAAAGATCTTGCTGTGGAAATTCCTAAAAATAGTGTAATAGAAGTATTTTCTGAAAAAGTAGAAAACTTGAATATTTTGAAGGGTGAGTGGTTATATATACCCAAACATATTGAAACGGCTGTAATTGGGGATAAGATAGACAGAGGACTTTTGGAAAGCATAGTTTTTGTGAGCCTTTTTGTCGATAAAGAGGAGTACGAAAACTACTTTGTATTTGAAAAGCCAATAAACCTCGAGCTAAAACCCAGTCAGTTTGAATATGAAATAAAAGATGACCATATTATAATAAAACCCAAAACTCCTGCAATTTGCCTTATAGTTGAAGCTGATGGGGATTTAGAAGACAATTTCATCTTTGCAAGGCCTGGAAAAGAGTACAAAATTCGCTTAAACGGTGCTCAGGTGAGCAGGGTTTGTGATTTGGTTGAGATGCTGATAAGGTAAACTAAGTTACATCTACAATAGAATACTCATGTAACCCCCTCTGGCATGTGACAGGTTTTAAAGCTTGTGTGATGAGAATAATTCAATGCCTGAGGGGGTTTTTGTTTTTAGAAACAAAAAAGGCAAAAATAAAATTAGTAAAATTGCTGAATGCACAACAAGTCAGATATTTGTTATAATATGATTACTGCAAATGTTTGCGCAACAATTTGTATATGGGGAAGAGGGATCATATGAGAAAGCCGCACGTAGTAGAAGCTATAATTGGTAATACAAATGTTTTAGGGCAGCTTGATTCAAATGGCATATTGCAAAGGTTTTATTGGCCTGCAGTAGATTATTATCAGCAGCTAAAACTCTTTTTGGCAGCCATTTTTTTGGATGGGCTTGTATTTTTCGAGGATGAAAATTTCAAGATAAGAAGTGGATTTGTGGATGACTTTGCGTACTTTTTTGAATATAAAATTGCAGACAAAACAATTTTTCAGCTTGACTTTGTTGATTTTGAAACAGACAGCTTGGTTCGTTTATGGGAAACGGCTTTTGAAGACTTCTATGTCTTTTTAGAACCCATGATAAATTCATCAAGCCTTTTTAATGCTGCAAAGGTTGATAAGGAAAATGAAATAATCTACGCATATTTTAAAGGGACATATATAGGTCTTACTTTTGAGAACAAGATAAAAAGCTTTACAGTTAAAAACGGACTTGATGATGCAAACGATAATCAACAGGAAGGCTTAAGTGAAGCTACAAATCCACAGATTGCCGCAAAACTTGAAAATACAGGAAAGGTTGTATGTTTTCTTGCTTTTGGAAACTCAAAAGATGAAGTCTATCAAAAACTTTCTTATTTAAAACAAAAGGGGTATGACGAAATTTACAGGCAAAACAAGGCCTTTTGGGAAAAGAAATTCTCAAAAGTAAAGCTTGTTTGCACACAAGACCCAAAAGATATGCAGCTTCAGAAAAGAAGTGCATATGTATTTTATGTACTGCAGAACTCCAAAACAGGTGGAATTTTAGCAGCATCTGAGGTTGATGAAAGGTTTTACCACTGTGGCGGTTATGGTTTTGTATGGGGAAGAGATGCTGCGTTTATAGTATCTGCAATGGATGCGCTTGGACTCTCAAGGGAGGTAGAAAGGTTTTTTGAATTCAAATTTTCTTGTCAGGAAAAGGAAGGATTCTGGGACCAGAGATATTACACAGATGGCAGCTTAGCTCCAAGCTGGGGAGTTCAGATTGATGAGACAGCTTCTGTTGTGTGGGGATTTCTCAGCTACTGCGAAAGACATAATTCCTTGCATTTGATTGATCTGCATAAACAGCAGCTCAAAAAAGCACTACTATTTTTGATAGCTGCTGTGGATACCGAAAAAGGAATTATCTTTAGAAGCTTTGACCTGTGGGAAGAAAGAGAAGGTATTCATCTTTACTCAAATGCAAGCATATATGCTGCGCTAAAGAAAGCAAAAAAATATTTTCCTGAGCTTGAAAGTGAAATTGAAAAGAAGTTAAAGGCAATAAAAAATCAGATAGTAACAGGATTTTACAGTCCCAAACTTTCACGGTATGTAAGGTCAACAGATGTCAGAATTTCAAGGGAGGAATTTTTAAAACTTCCTGAAGAGAACAAGTATGTAGAAAAGGACGAAAAGTATGAGATAACCTATTATTTCAAAAAACAAGACGAAGTTGTTGACATTTCAATACTTGGCATTTATTATCCTTTTGCAATGGTAGACAACAGTGATGAGGCTTTAAAAGCAACCATTTTGGCTATCGAAAGGGAATGTCAAAACAAGATTGTGGGTGGCTACAAAAGATATTCTGATGACAAATACATTGGAGGAAATCCATGGATACTGACAACACTCTGGCTTGCAATTTACTACAAAAAAACTGGTCAGATTGACAGGGCAGAAAAACTTTTTGAGTGGGCAAAAGCGCACAGTTTGCCAAACGGACTTTTTCCAGAGCAGGTTGACAAGCTCACTGGCAAGCCTGCTTGGGTTGTCCCTTTGGCATGGTCTCATGCAATGTATGTGCTGTATCTTTATGAATAAATTAATGATAAAAATAAAGACCAGCTTGTTTGCTCTTAAACACAGCTGGTCTTTTGGTTTTATTATTACACAGGATTATAAGGTAAATATTTCTCCAATCTCTTTTTTAAAGGTTGATATTTAAAGGTTGTTTTTCCAATCATTTCACCATCAATAAATTTTATTTCAACCTCATATGTTGCTTCTTCCAGGAACTTCCTATCATTTCCAAAAAGAACATGGGCTTCATGTAATAGTTTTAAAAATCCATCTTCAGTTTTAAACGTTTCCAAACCAATTTTTATTTTTTCTATTTTCAATTCTTCTTTTAATCTTTTTGTTTTTTAGGTGGTTGTAATAATTTTCACTTCTTGAAATGTATCTAAAGGATGATAAAGATTCATTTGCATTTACCTCGCACTTTAAGTTATTTATAGGGCAACCTTTTACTAAATATTTCAAATCATAAAATTAGTTTTACAATTTGCTTTATTTTAATAGCAAGTTTAGTATTTCAAAGAAAGCAATACCTACAATACATATTGCGATATACAAATCAATACCTTCTAAAGATGGAGCAAAAATAATCAAAAGTATTATTGTCGCAAGTATAAAGAAGACTACTATTTTACTAAAGTTCTTATATTTATAAAATTTCACTTTTTCTAAATGAAAAAAGCGGATGGTAAAAAGTGTAAACAGAAATTCAAATATTATTAACATTAAAAAAAGTTTCAGTGAAGATATCATCTTGAGCAAAAATATACCAATATCAAATAAGAAAGAGAAACTAATAAAAAATATCACAGGTTTTATTAAAATTTTTCTTGAGTAACCATTTGAATTTTGTTCTACTGACAAATCTAATATGCTGTCAACTGCTACTCCAATTACAATAAATAGTTGTGAAATTCTATTTGCTACATTTCCTTTTAAAATTGGTGAATTTCTATTGAGATAGAAGAAAAATAATGCTAAAAGTGAAAAAATAATTCCGCTGAGTGCCCAATTCAAAAAATGATGTCTGGTTTTATTTGCCATATTCGTTTCTACCTCAGACAGCTCTTTTTACGGAATCTATATCAGTTGTAAAATATTCTACATATTCAGGTATTTTGATTATCTCATTTGCAAAAACACTTGTAGCACAGCAGAAAAAATTATTTGAGTATGAAATTTAGAACTTCAAAGAATATTGTAGCAAAAACAAACATTAGTAAATATCTATACATGCCTTCTATTTCAGGGAATATTATACCCGCAGAAATTCCTATCAAAAGACCAGACAATATGACAATTTTCCCATAATTTTTATATTTCTTAAATTTGAGAATATATAAATAATTAGAACGCAAAACAGAATATGTAAAGATAATTTCAAATAAAACAAAAACTACCAAGTCTTTTATGCTTGGTATTATTTTTAAAACAAAAAGACCAATGTTTAGAGGTAGAAAAAAGAAAGTAAAAAATAACAGAAAGTTATTTAATAAAATTCTAAGGTATATTCTGTCAGAATTTTCAGTACATTTAGCATCAATTATTGCTCCGACTGCTATTCCAACTACAATCGACAATTGAATAATTCTGTTTAAAGGATTTTCTTTAAAATAAGAAAATTCTTTTAAATAGTTAACGGCGTAGACAATCAGTGTAGAAGTAATGCATCCAGCTGCAATCCAACTAAAATAACTTTTTTTATTTTCCATACTCTCTCCAACCTCTAACAAAACCTTCTCCAAATGACCAACCTATTGATATCCATCCGACAATCCCAGGTGATTTAACTAATCCTTTTGCAAAACCACTCACAGCCCCACGCATGCCAGCTTGCTCTATTCCTCGTAAAGTATATCCATTTTTCATTATAGCATTAAATTTTCTGATTTGTTTATAACCCTTTATAATACCACCTTTAATGCTACTTTCCAAACCGGAAGCTATTGCTGTTCTTTCTATATCGTTTATTACTTCTTTGACACCTTCTTTCACACCGTTTAAACTCTTCCTCCAAACTCTTTCAATTCCTGTATAGGAGTCTTTCTTACAACATATACCTGCATATTACAAAACCCCTCCTCTAAAGTTGTATTTTAGAAATTAAGCTGATATTTTGAATATACCATTGAAAAAACATCAATAATGACAAAGTTTAAATAAAATGTTTATGCAAATTGCACAATTTTTTGAAGAATAGTTCTAAGTGAAAGATTTACAAACTTAAAGTATTAGAAGTTGGAGAAGATAATTTTAGATAAAGAAACTAAAATTATAGAAACATTTCTGTTAAAACTTTATGCAAAGTGGTATAAAATATATAAACCCTTTTAAAGAAAATTGCCAATAGAAAGGAGATGAATGGTTGAAAATACTGCAGCTTACTTGGGAATATCCACCAAGGATTGTTGGTGGCATCTCAAGGGTTGTTCAAAGCATCTCACAAAGGCTTTCAGAAAAAGACACTGTCTATGTAGTTACATTTTCTGAAGATTACGAAAGATTTGAAGACTATGGAAATCTTAAAATTGCAAGAGTTCCTCTCTATCCTCTAAATCCGCTAAATTTTATTGACTGGGTTATGCTTATGAACATGGCAATGGTTGAAAAAGCCATAGATTTGGCAAGAAAACATGGCAAATTTGATATTATCCATGCACATGACTGGCTGACAGCTTTTGCAGCAAGAATGGTAAAACACTCTTTAAGAGTCCCAATGGTTTGCACAATACATGCAACAGAACATGGCAGAAATGGTGGTACTCACAATGAATTTCAAAGGTTTATTCACAACGTTGAGCGGTGGCTTACTTTTGAGGCATGGAAGGTAATTGTCAACTCAAACTATATGAAAAACGAATGTGAGCGGATTTTTAACCTCACACCTGACAAATGCGTTGTCATACCCAATGGAATTGACTTTGAAGAGTTTTCAAATGTTGAGTATGACATCGAATTTAGAAGAAGATTTGCCCTTGACAGTGAAAAAATAATCTTTTTCATCGGAAGGCATGTGTACGAAAAAGGAATTCACGTCCTACTTGACAGCTTTAGGATAGTCCTTGAGAGGTACTACAATACAAAACTTATAATTGCTGGAAATGGCCCGATGTATGGTGAGCTTTATTCAAGGGCACATGGCATGGGACTTTCACAAAAAGTCTTGTTTACAGGTTTTATTTCTGATGAAGACCGGAAAAAGCTTTTTAAAGTTGTTGACATTGCAGTTTTCCCAAGCCTTTATGAGCCATTTGGCATTGTTGCTTTAGAAGCAATGGCAGCAGGATGTAGCACAGTTGTGTCTGACATTGGAGGTTTTGCTGAGATAATCAAACATGGAGAAAATGGGCTTACCTTTTTCTGTGGAAATTCAAACTCACTTGCAGACATGATTTTATCGTTGCTAAATGACGAAAGCTTGCGCAAAAAACTTGCTGAAAAAGGATTTGAAGATGCAAAAGAGATTTTTTCGTGGGATAGGATTGTAGAGAGGCTAAGAGAGGTATATGCTGGCATAATTGATGAGAGTAAAAAGATGGAGTGGTTTTGTGAAAAAGCATGAATAAAAGGTGTTTAGTGAGGCTAAAGGAGGTCACAACGGTTGAAAATAACAATGCAAAAAGGTATAATTTTGACTAGGTGATATTGAATGTTGCTAAGTGTGCAAAAAGTTAAAGAGATATATGGTATCAGCCGAAGAACACTAATAAACTGGGAGAAGGAAGGGTTAATAACACCTCTCAGGCTACCTATGGGAAGGAGAAGGTATAAAAAAGAAGACATAGAAAAACTACTTGGCATGATAGAGGAAAAACCAAAACCAACCGTTGTTTTGTATGCAAGAGTCTCCACT
>NZ_APGP01000103.1:0-771 GCF_000404025.1 Caldicellulosiruptor sp. F32 | reverse complement strand
AGAAAACAAATTATACAGCCAGGATTCAATAATTTTAATTTATGATAGGTGTGAGAAAAAAATATTAATTTCAAATAAATCAGATATTAACAATATGAGAAATGACATTATAAAAAGTCTTAGCAAAACTCAAAAATATGTTGCTAACCTGTGTGATGTAGTAGCAATCAAAGGTAAAAAGTACATATTTTTACGGTTAACTTCAAATGTATCTGATTGGGATTATATTTATCTTGTACCATATAACAGCTTAAGAAGTGAAATATACATTTCAAGAACTGTGTATACATTGTACCTAATGGGATTTACAATTTTCATGGTTATTATAAGTTTATATGCTATTTATATCAAATTATATAAAATAAAGACATATAAAATAACTCAGGAATTAAAGATAGTAAGCAAGGAGAATGAAAATAAAATACTTCCGTTTGGGAGGTTAAACAAGTTAAAGGAAAAAGAACGCAAGTTAATACACTCTAAAATTTCAAATTTTAAAATAATCAGTCAACAAGAATTATTAAACGATATGATAATAGAAAAACTTATTTATGGTTGGTCTTATAGCAAAGGGGCAATAGAAGAAAAAATCCAAAGTATAGGCTTAAAAATTGGAGGTAAAAAATTTTTAGTTGCCATGATCAAAATGCTATCTCTTACCAAACAAGTTAGAACAAGAGATATAATAAAAAATGAGTTAGAAAGTATTAGGATTGACTCAAAAATTAACTTGGTATTTTATTATGTTTACCAACTTGCAAATAGTGATCT
>NZ_APGP01000102.1:0-2564 GCF_000404025.1 Caldicellulosiruptor sp. F32 | reverse complement strand
CAATGTAATTCTTGTCTTGAGTAAACCAGAAATTTTAAAGGAAACTTTTTTAAATTTTCGTAGCTGCCTCATTTTCCAATGTCATCTCCTTCTTTATTTTTTCCATGTTTAATATTTTACATAAAAATTGTTAAAAGCCTGTTTTGACTACGTTAAATGATTGTTAAAAAGAATATAACATAGCTTAAGTCAAAAGCAGCCGTTTTGAAACAGAGGTTTAATTTACCACGCTCTGTACTAAAAAAAACTGCTGAAAAATTTTTGGCTGGTTTGTGTCGTTTGAACACTAAATTTACTTCTTGAAAGGCAAAAACTATAAAAGAAACGGCTTTTGTGATTTTGATGATGAGCTTGACAAAATGAGAGATGACTTAAAAGCGAGCATAAACAATTTCAAACAATCATGATTGCCCAAATCTGTATTTGTTTTATTAATTTATGTTAAGCATATACTCCAAATTCCTTATTTTCTTTAGGATTTTTCACCTTTTTGTTTAAATAATATTATACCTGGCATTCTAAACAAGTTTTTGTTTCACATCCCAATATTTACTATAGAGCCGAATAAATAACAATACAACAAAAGAGGGTTGAGCAGAATTACAGCTCAACCCTCTTTTAAATTGTCTACACATCTTAAGTTAAAGTAGTTCCCTACGTTAAAAACATTTTGGAACTTTATTCAATCAACAAATAATCTGCATAAACATCCCATGTACCATTATCAGAAGAAACTACAATTTCTACTTTGTGCGAACCTGCATTCACATACACATTGTTTATAGGAGCTTCCCAAGGATATGTCCCCTGATAATAGAACGAACCTACTTTCTTCCCATCTATTAGTAAATCAACTGATGCCAAATTATTGTTATTTCCACATCCTCGTAATTTAAAAGTATAGTTACGGCTTGCTGAGAAGTTTATATTTGTTGTTGCTTTATCTCCGTTCGCATAAAGAGCTATACCATTAAATGGACTTGTAATCTTTGATGCATATGGCCCGCTCAGAGACATATTTTCACATTCTATCTTCGTTGTAGTTGGCGTAGTTGAACCACTTGAATCACTTGTTATAGAAAATGTATTTTGTGTTATATTAGCTGAACCGCTGCTCTGGTAACCTTCAACACAAAGAGTAATCTGGTCAATTGTACCAAGATTCAAACCTTTTGCAGCCCATGCTTTGAAATGATCAGTTACGGTAACAGTACCGCTGGTTCTCTTTGATGTTCTAACACTCCAGTACTGATCAAATGTCGTTGTTCCTTCGATAGATGGTTGATTAACACGAGTTGTCTTGTAAATATCATATGTTCCTCCATCGATTGTTACAGTCCCAAGCGAGGTTGCTCCAGGTGGACGCCACGAACCCCAGCTTTCAACAATATAGAATTCAACAAGTGGATTTTTTGACCAACCATAGATGCACAAATATGAATTTCCATTTGGATTGTAAGTAGCAGAGTATGTTATCTTCACTGTTCCGAGCTGATTCCATGCTGTATTAAATTTTTTACCTGTTCTGAAAAGCGCATTGTTGATATTACTCCATTGACAACTAAACCTTCCTCCTGTGTCAACTGTCATGGTTGTGTTCCCAGAATCCTTCCACAATTCGTAGTAGTAACCGTCATAAGTACCACTTGCATTTGATGTGAGTGTTATGGCTGCTTGCGCATAGAAAGGATTGCTAAGAACAACACACATCAAAACAGCCAATAACACTTTTGAAAGTTTTTTAACATTCATACTTAAAACCTCCCTTCCCTGAAATTCATTTATTTTTTATGTGTAATGCCTTACAAGGCATTACAGCCATTTGAAATATAATTTAGTTTAAACCTCTGCGATTATGTTTCGGTTAATTCTGACATATTTTTATTATTTACTGACAATTTAATTATATTATCAGTCTTTTATTTTGTCAATAGAAAATTTAAAAATTCAAAATTTAATTTAAATCCTTGCTTTACGGTTACGTTTCTTATTTTCAGAATTTTCAGAATCCCTTGTTAATTGTAACAATTTGATTAATCATTTCTTTTTTTATCATAATTATTTTTCCTGAAAATTTTTCTTTAAGTACAAAACAATCTTTTGTTTCGTCAATCACCCAGCCTTCATATTTTGTCAAATTTTCACCCCAGATTGTTACCTTAGGCAAGTTATAAAAGTCTAAAAATGCCAACAGAGAAAATATGTTTATAATCTCTATCAAGAAAAGAATGAAAATACTAAGAATTGTTGAAAACTTGAAGATTGTTGATACTGAAACTGACCTATAAACAATGTAGTAATTTAGGAAAAAGTCGGTTAGCAGATATAACATAATACTACTAATTAACAAATCCTTTCTTTTCTTGGATTTCAATAGCTTAGAATTGTTTTTAAAAAACAATTCTATTTTTATAACCTCTTGGTAATAATACAAAATCCACATACCTATAATATTTGCAACAATCCAAAATTTCATTAACAGCACTCCTGGCAAAGCTGTAATCAGGTGAATTCCTAAAAACGTTAATCCCACAGCCAGAAATAATTTTCTTTCAGTTATTAAG
>NZ_APGP01000101.1:0-61383 GCF_000404025.1 Caldicellulosiruptor sp. F32 | reverse complement strand
CTTTTTATTTTTTTGAAAGATTTGAAGAGTAGGTATTCAAAAATTATTATCTTTTTTGATATACTTAATATCGTAAACACTAATTTGATAACAGGAGGATATGGAATGAATCTCAAGGAAAAATTTAGACACGTTTTGAATTTTCCAAAAGAGGGTATAGATTTTATTGATATAACAACAGTTTTGCAGGACAAGGACGCATTCAAGTATGCAATTGACTCCTTAGTTAACTTGGTAAAAGACCTTGACTTTGACCTTATTGTTGGTCCTGAATCAAGAGGTTTTATCTTCGGCGCACCAGTTGCATATGTATTGAACAAAGGCCTTGTACTGGTCAGAAAAAAAGGAAAACTTCCATACAAAACTGTATCTGTTGAGTATGAACTTGAATATGGCAAAGACATACTTGAGATGCACATTGACGCAATACAGCCAGGGCAAAAGGTTGTCATAATAGATGACCTTTTAGCAACAGGGGGTACAACACTTTCTAATATAAAGCTTGTTGAAAAGCTTGGTGGCAAGGTTGTCGGTATTGCATACCTTGTTGAACTTACCTATTTGAACGGAAGAGAAAATTTAAAAGGATATGACGTGAGGTCTGTTGTTCAGTTTGAATCTTCACTGATTTAAAAATTGAAGCCAAAAAAGTGGGCCAAAAATTAAAGTGGTCCATCGAGGTGGAATGGAATTTGAGTGACAAATTTGAACAGCTAATAGAAAAGGTGAAAAAGTACGCAACAGAGGAAGATGTCAATCTAATTAAAAAGGCATATGAATTTGCAAAAAAATATCATGACGGACAAGAAAGAAGCTCTGGTGAACCATATATAGTACATCCTTTAGAGGTTGCTTTGATTTTAGCTGACCTTGAGCTTGACATTGCTTCAATTGTTGCAGGACTATTGCACAATGTGGTAGAGGATACCTCTGCTTCACCTCAAGAAATCGAACAAGAGTTTGGTGGCGAAATTGCATCTTTGGTTGATGGTGTTACAAAACTTGGAAAGCTTGAGTTTACAAGCAAGCTTGAGCAGCAGGCGGAGAACTATCGTAAGATGCTTATTGCAATGGTAAAGGATATAAGAGTGATTTTGATTAAACTTGCTGACAGGCTTCATAATATGAGAACGTTGAAATATCTTCCGCCAGAGAAGCAGCGTCAAAAAGCACAAGAGACAATTGACATCTATGCACCGCTTGCGCACAGGCTTGGAATTTCAAAGATAAAATGGGAGCTTGAGGACTTGGCTCTTCGCTATCTTGACCCAGAAGGCTATTATGACCTTGTTGAAAAGATTGCTAAAAAGAGGGTTGAAAGAGAGGAGTATATCCAGAGGATTATTAATCTTATTTCAGAAAAACTCAAAGAAGCAAACATTGAGGTTGGTCAGATAGATGGAAGACCAAAACATTTTTATAGTATCTACAGAAAGATGAAGCAACAGGGAAAGACCTTGGAAGAGATTTACGACTTATTCGCTATAAGAATTATTGTGAATTCTGTAAAAGATTGCTATGGAGTTCTTGGTATAATCCATACATTGTTTAAGCCAATGCCGGGGCGGTTTAAAGATTATATTGCAATGCCAAAGCCAAACATGTATCAGTCCCTTCACACAACAGTGATAGGTCCTGAAGGAGAGCCGTTTGAGGTACAGATTAGGACTTTTGACATGCACAGAACAGCAGAATATGGAATTGCTGCGCACTGGAAATATAAAGAGGGGAGAATAAAGTCTACTGATGAGGATGAGAAGTTTGCATGGCTCAGAGAACTTTTGGAATGGCAAAAAGAGCTAAAAGATGCAAAAGAGTTCATGGAGTCTTTAAAGATAAACCTCTTCTCTGATGAGGTATTTGTGTTTACACCAAAAGGCGATGTTATAAGCCTGCCACAGGGTTCAACTCCCATTGACTTTGCATATGCAATCCACAGCGAGATAGGAAATAAAATGGCAGGAGCTAAAGTCAATGGCAAGCTTGTTCCAATTGACTATGAGCTCAAAAATGGTGATATTGTTGAGATTATTACATCCCCCAATGTACACGGGCCAAGCCAGGACTGGCTCAAGATAGTAAAAAGCCCTCAGGCAAAGAGCAAAATCAATGCTTGGTTCAAAAAAGAAAGGAAAGAAGAGAATATCCAAAAAGGAAAGGACATTTTAGAGAAGGAAATCAAGAAAATGAATCTTCCATTGCAATATGCCTTTAAGGAAGATGTCTTGCAGGCAGTTTCACAGCGCTACGGATACAGAACACCTGAAGACATGCTTGCAGCACTTGGCTATGGCGGGATTACAGTTGGAAAGATTGCCCTGAGGATCAAAGAAGAGATAAAAAAGTATCTCAAAGATGATACAGATAAGGAAATTTTGACTGAAAAGCCAAAACCAGCAAAAGCCTCTTCTAACAATGGTATTTTGGTAAAAGGTGTTGAAAATGTACTTGTGAGGTTTGCTAAATGCTGCAATCCTGTACCGGGTGATGAGGTGATAGGGTATATAACAAGGGGGAGAGGCGTTTCAATCCACAGGCGTGACTGTCCGAATGTTGAGCAGTATTTAAAAGAGCCTGAGCGAATAGTCGAGGCTGAGTGGCATGTGACAAAGGACGCAAAGTTTGACGCACAGATTCATGTTTTGGCAAACGACAGAACAGGTATTTTGATGGATATAACAAACCTATTGGGTGAGAACAAGATTTCAGTAAAAGCAATTCAGGGAAGAACAACGCGCGACAGAATAGCAAATATCAATTTAACTGTTGAGATAAGCTCAACCGAGCAGCTTGAAAAGATTATAAGAAAACTTAGAAAAATTGACAGTGTATTTGATGTTCAGCGTGTAAAAGGAGGCTAAAGCGTTTTGAGAGCAGTTGTACAAAGGGTAAAAAGAGCATCTGTTGCTGTTGATGGAAATGCAGTTGGAGAGATTGACAAAGGACTTTGTATATTGCTTGGGGTTGCAAACGATGATACAGAAGAAGATGCCAACTATCTTTGCGAGAAGATTGTAAATCTTAGGATATTTGAGGATGAAACATCTAAATTTAATCTATCATTAAAAGACATAGATGGAGAAGTTTTGGTGGTCTCAAACTTTACAGTCATGGGTGACGCAAGAAAAGGAAGACGGCCAAACTTTATGTTTGCAGCTGACAAAGAAAAGGCAGAAAGGCTTTATAACTATTTTGTAGAAAGGCTAAAAGGATTGGCAAAGAAGGTTGAGTGCGGAATTTTTCAGGCACATATGGAAGTTGAGATTGTAAATGACGGTCCTGTTACAATTCTTCTTGACAGCAAAAAAGTTTTTTAAATTTATCTTTTTGTTTTCTTATAAAGTAGAGGGGGTAAAGAATTTAAATGTTTTTTAAATGTATTGAGGTTGGAGATATTCTGACAAACTGCTATATCTTTGGGGAGAAGGAAGTTGTGATAATTGACCCAGGGGATGATGCAACAAAGATTGAAAATGTAATTGTGGAGAATAAACTTGTGCCATGTGCCATACTTCTTACACATGGTCATTTTGACCATATTTTGGGCTGTCATTATCTTAAGCAAAGATTCAAGCTGCCAATTTATGCACATGAAAATGAAAAAGAAATATTGCTAAATCCTGCGTATAATCTCTCATATATTGTTGGCTGTGAGGTAACAATAAACTGTGATGAGTATTTTAAAGATGGTGATGTACTTGAGTTTGGAGATTTGAATTTTAAGGTAATTCACACACCAGGGCACACACCGGGATCAAGCTGCTTTTTGTACGGTGGCGATATTCTTTTTTCAGGCGACACGCTTTTTAAAGACTCTTATGGCAGGTGCGACCTTCCACTTGGAGATGAACGACAGATTTTTGAGTCTATAAAAAATAAACTTTTGACTTTGTCAAAGAGCACAAAAGTTTATCCAGGTCATGGGATTCCTACTACAATAGGTGATGAGTTGAAAAATTTTTAAGGTAAATAATAAAGGAACTTATAGCAAATAAGCAAGCTATAAGTTTTTTATTTTATGTTTTTTAGATTTTTTGTAAAAAGGGGTAAGCTTGAGTTGAGGATTACATACTGTTCAAATAGCCAAAAATTTTTATACGATTTTCAGCATATAATCAGAGCATTTTACCCAGGCGCTGAACTTATGTTTGGCAATGGTGGAGATATTCATTTTGAGGCACATTTTGATGGCTTTAATGTTAGGATACAAACAGAGATGGAAAATAAAGAAATTGTAGTAAAAAACTTTATACTCACAGACGATGACCATGAGTCAAAGAGGATATTTGGCCGAAATCTTTATGACATTTTAAAGACTTTGACTGGTAAGGAACTTCCATGGGGTATTTTGACAGGGATAAGACCCACTAAAATAGCATATCCGCTTGTGGAGTCAAATCTTCCAGATAAAGAAGCCTCAGAATATTTGCAAAGGGAATACTATATTTCAAAGAAAAAAAGCTATTTTCTTCTTGAAGTTGCTAAAAATGAAACCAATATTTTGAATAGAGTAGATTCTTCTGCTGCTTGTTTGTACATTGGGATACCTATCTGTCCAACAAAGTGTTTATATTGTTCATTTTCTTGCCATGAACTGACCAAAAGAATAGAATCGCTTTTAAGCCTTTACACTCAAGCACTTTTGACAGAGCTTGAAAAAACTTATAAGCTAATTGAGGAAAATAAAAACAAGATTGTTGCTATTTATTTTGGCGGTGGAAGTCCGGCTGTCATAGGCGTTCAGAATATAAAAAGAATTTTTGAGAGCTTGTTTGCCAATTTGGATGTAAAAGATATTCGTGAGACCACATTTGAGGCAGGAAGACCAGATACTATTAATCGCGAGCTTTTGGAACTTTTGGCTCTTTATAAAAAGGACTTTAACATAAGGCTTTGCATTAACCCACAGACATCAAATGACCAAACATTAAAGATAATCGGCCGAAATCATACATTTGATGACATTAAAAAGGCATTTGAACTTGCAAAAGAATACGGCTTTGAAAATATAAACAGTGATGTGATTTTAGGTCTTCCAAACGAAATAGAGGAAGACTTCAAAAAGACAATTTACGATGTATTAAACTTAGGGCCTGCTTCTATTACAGTTCATACACTCTCAATAAAAAGGGCAAGTTTACTGAGGTTTAAGTGGCAGAACTATCGGTTCATGGACGAACATACAGTAAACAGCCTTCTTGATTGGGCAAGAGCAATTTTGAAAGAAAGGGGATATATTCCATACTATATGTATAGACAAAAGAATATGATAGGGAACTTTGAAAACGTAGGGTATTCAAAGAAAGGTTTTGAAGGTCTTTACAATGTAATGATAATGCAAGAAAAGCACAATATCTATGCCTGTGGTGCAAAAGCTGTTTCAAAGTTCATATTTGAAAATGACAGGATTGAAAGAATGTTCAATCCTGCTGATATACAGATTTACATTTCACGAATTTTAAATATTGAAAAGCTTTAAAGGAGGGACAACCATTTTTGCGCTACTTACAACTTCTTGAAAGCTGTACAATTTGTCCTCGTGAATGTAGGGCAAATAGACTTAAAGGTGAGACTGGATTTTGCAAAATTGCAGGTGGGATTAAGGTTTCCAAAGCATTTTTGCATTTTTGGGAAGAGCCATGCATCTCTGGTAAAAACGGTTCTGGCACTGTATTTTTCTCAGGATGTAATATGGGTTGTGTGTTTTGCCAAAACTATGAAATTAGCCAAAAGAGGTTTGGTGTGTATATAGATGTGGAAAAACTTGCAATGATATTTTTGAGTCTGCAGGCAAAAGGTGCTCACAATATAAATCTTGTAACCCCCACAATCTATGTTCCATATATAATTGAGGCGCTTGAAATTGCAAAAAGAAAAGGGCTTTCTATTCCAGTTGTTTACAATACATCAGCCTATGAAAAACCAGAGACAATAGAACTTTTGAGAGGATATGTAGATATATTTTTGCCAGACCTCAAATATTTTGATGATGAAACAGCCAAAAAATACTCAAACGCACCTTTGTATTTTGAATATGCTACAAAGTCAATCCTAAAAATGTATGAGATTGTTGGAGATGTGAAGATTGAAAATGGTATAATGAAAAAAGGTGTGATAATTCGTCACTTGGTTTTGCCAATGCACACAAACGACTCAATAAAGGTGCTAAGCTGGATAAAGGATAATCTAAAAGGGAAGGTTCTTTTGAGCCTTATGAGCCAGTACTATCCAATGTACAGGGCAGGTGAGTACAAGGAGATTTCAAGAAGGCTTACAAAAAGGGAGTATCAAAAGGTTGTAAACTTTGTGTTAGAAAATGGCCTTGACTATGGATATATTCAGGACTTAGATTCTGCAACAGACAAATACACTCCTGATTTTGATTTGGAAGGAATATAAATACGAAAGAAAGGATGGCTGCTAAACTATGGTAAAAACCTTAATAGTGTTCGGCACAAGACCAGAGGCAATCAAGATGGCACCTTTGATAAAAGAGCTTCAAAGTGATTCACACTTTGAGGTTCGGGTTTGTGTCACAGCCCAGCATAGGCAGATGCTTGATCAGGTTTTGGATATATTTAAAATAAACCCGGATTATGATTTGAACATTATGAAACAAAATCAAAGCCTTTATTCTCTAACAGCTGATGTAATAATAAAGTTTGAAGAGGTTTTAAAAAAAGAAAAGCCAGACATTGTTTTGGTGCATGGTGACACAACTACAACCTTTGCATCAGCTTTATCCTCATTTTATTTTAAAACAAAGGTTGGACATGTTGAAGCAGGGCTTAGAACTTATAATAAATTTTCACCTTTTCCAGAGGAAATGAACAGAAAGCTCACAGCAGTGCTTTGCGATATTCACTTTGCCCCAACAAGAAGAGCTAAGCTAAATTTGCTAAACGAAGGTGTTGAGGAAAAGGATATTTTTGTAACAGGAAATACAGTTATTGATACTTTGAAATATACCGTAAAGCAAAACTATAAGTTTAGAGAGCCAATTCTAAATGAGATTGATTATACAAAAAGAATAATCACTCTTACTGCTCACAGGCGTGAGAATTTTGGGAAACCGCTTGAGAACATATTTGAAGCAGTCTTGCACTTAACAGACTCTTTTGATGACATTCTTTTTGTATATCCTGTGCATCTGAACCCTAATGTGAAAGATGTTGCAGAAAGAGTTTTGAAAGGTCATCCAAGAATCATCTTGACAGGTCCCATTGATGTTGATGATATGCACAATCTCATGGCAAGAAGCTACTTGGTCTTGACAGACTCTGGTGGTCTTCAGGAAGAGGCGCCTTCATTGGGAAAACCTGTTGTTGTTTTGAGAGATACAACAGAAAGGCCGGAAGCAGTTTTAGCAAACACAGTAAAGGTTGCTGGTACAGATAAAGAGAGGATAATTGAAATAGTGGAAAAGCTTCTGACTGACAAAGAAGAGTACTCTAAAATGGCTCATGCAGTAAATCCTTATGGTGATGGATTTGCGTCAAGGAGAATAAAGGATGCACTTTTATACTATTTCGGTTACAAGAAAGAAACGCCAGAAGAGTTTAAAGGAAGTGACATGTACGTGCAGAAACTTTACAGAAGGGTTTTAAAAGCCGATTAATAAGTTATGAAAGAAAGTTATTGAAGATTTATTTGCAAGGTGGGATTATTAATGTACAACATAATGAAAAAACTGATTGCTATTTTGTGTATTGTGGGAATTTTGACACCTAATTTTAATTTACAAGGTTATTCCCAGACCTTGAGTTCTTCATTAAGCTTGACAGTTGTACGTGATAGCAATGGCGTTTATAAAATAACAAAAAATTCAATTTCAATCAAATGGAGTGCGGTTGAAGAAGCAACTTATTATACAGTTGAAGCTGCTTATTCAACCAGCCGAATAGATTTTTCAACTGTAACTACCAATACATATTGTGATATAACTGGACTTGCCCCAGCAACCCTCTATAAGATAACGGTGTCTGCAAAAGATCAAAATGACAAGGTTATAACTTCCCAATCAATTTATGTTATTACAGAGTTTAAACTCTCTGCCCAACCAGAGCCAGACCCTGTAAAAGAGGAGGATATTCCGCTTGGGTCAGGCGGAGAACACCCAAAGCTTATTATATATTTTAACAAAATAGACATTTCGCCCGATTTTCAAGATGATGTAGGATTTAGAGGCTATAATATCTTTGTTGGAAAAAGCCAAACAGCCTCAGATGCTAATCAGTATTTTGTTGATAGTACTACGAATGAAGTATATAAATATCAAGGGGATGTAAATACTACTATTCCGATAAGGCTTGTAAAAGATGGGCAGGAGCAATTTGCTTCAGAAGATAGAGGAATAGTGAGCTTAACTGTATATGATAAATACGATGGAATTGACACACCAGAGCTTTATCCTGGTACAATGTACTACATTACTATGAATCCCAAATTAGACAACACAGCTGTTATATACAAGCCACTTAGCAATATATCTAGTCCTACTTTGATGCAAGTAAGTGCTGCAAAGATAGGCGAGATTGAAAAGGACGGAAAGATTTTGGCTTTGGTAAGAGTGCAGTGGCGTGGTGTTGATCCCGGCAATTATAAGCAAGATGAGATAAAGTATCAGGCTTATTATGCGACAAGTGCAAATGAACTTCCAAGAGATAACCTTCCTCCTCAGAATATCTTTGCAACAACTTCGTATTATCAAAATGAGGCTTATATACCAGGTCTTTCTATGACAACAAAGTACTATTACATACGAGTTGAGGCAGTCTTTGCAGATGGAACAAGAATTCCGTCTGCTTTGATAAAGGTTTCAGTTACTGAGCTCACTGACATTCCACCAACACCCAGGAATTGTCAAGCTGAGAAACTATCACAAACCGAAATTAAGGTTTCATTCGACAAACCTGTTTCAGATGATGTGTATTACAGGTATCAGATTTGGTATTCAACTCAGTACGATGATGTATTAGATGCTAATAATAATCCCACTGTGTACAAGCTTGTATATCCATCCGAGAGCTATAATCCTAATATAGATGGATTTGTTTCAAGTGATTTTATAAAAGATGGAACAAAATATAGCTACATTATCAAAAATCTAAATCCCAACACAGTTTACTATTTCAAGATAAGAATAATAAATATTGCTGACCCAGACAATCCAAAGAAATCTGATTTTTCCCTTGTGTTTGTGGGTACAACAGAAACAATACCAACCTTATTAGTTCCTCCAATTGACGACAAATTTGTAACAAAGATAGACTCAGATACCGACAAAATTGTAATCTATACGTATCAAGATAATCTATTAAAAGAAGTACATGACAAGGTATATGAATATGTAAAAAACAGTGTAGTATTTACAAATTATCAAAATGTTCAAGAGTCTGTGTATTATCAAGTATATGTTTGTGAGTCTATTTGGGATGAAAACAAAGTGGTTGTACACTTTGAGCTTTCAAGTGATGACCTCAAGAGCCAAAATCGAATTGAGATAAACAATTTAAAACCAAATACCATTTACTACATCAGATTTAAAGTAAGAGTTTTGCTTCTTGATAAAAATTATTTTTCAGATTTTAGCAAGGCTTATGTAGTTACAACAAAACCTCAACCGGTGCCTCCAACCATTTCAAGACCAGAGATTCCCAAAAACTTTATGATAGCACCAGAAGATGAAGCTTTGACCCAGGTTTCTGTAAAGCTGAGGTGGGATACAAAACAAAATCAGTCTTATGTAATTCTTCAGACGTTTAGACCTTTAGAGGACAATAGTTTGAGCTTGGATGATACAATTAGGTATTTTACGAATACTTTAAAACAAAGAGTTGAAATTTATTCGCAGAGCCAATCAGGGGGTTTTGTGTTAGAAAAGGTGGTATATGACCCGAATTATCCTAATGCTCCGGTTGGTGCAAAGGTGTATAAATATGTTACATCACCTTGTGTTTTTAATAACCTTGCTCCAAATACGCTTTATTATTTCTCAATCAAGGCAATAGAAAATGGCTTAGAGTCTTACTGGGGAAGCATAGCCATTACAACATCGCCTATAGAAAAGCCTGAAAATTTAATCATTTTATCAAGAGACTCAAGTGGTCATGGTTTAACAGTCCAGTGGCAGGGAAGTCAAGCTTATGGTTATCAGATTTTTGTAAAAACAGAGAGCGATACTGGTTTTACTTTAGTGTACTCTGGCAATATAACTCCTTCTTCCATAATTGACTCAAGAACAGCTCTTTTTAAATACTATATCGGAAATCTTAAGTCAAATACTCTTTATTACATCAGAGTAAGAAGTATTCATATCCCTACAGGCAAGGTTTCTTTGTTTGCTGAAATTTTGGGAAGAACACTATTTAATCAAAGTGACTTTGACCAAGATCAGAAAAAAATTAAAGAACAAGAGGAGAACAGAATAAGAGAAATTCAAAGCCAAAAACAGACTACAGTAGTTTTAGAAAATAGCTCTGATAGATATTTTCTCTATATAATTGACCAAAATGCTTTAGATGAGATAGAAAGATCAAATAGCAGTGAATTTATTATTGACTTGACAAAGGCACTGTATAGTAATGCAAAAGGACAGGTCCAATTTTCATACAGAGTGGCTGACAAGCTTGAAAAGATGCAAAAAACTCTTGTGATAAAGTACAGGAATATAACAATAAAAGTACCAGCAGGTGCTCTGAATGTTCCTGAAGTTGAGATGCTTTCTAAAAGATATAACATTGATAAAGGAAATATCTTGCTTTTTGCTGAGGTGGCATTGGCTTCATGGCAAAGTATTCCTTCAATGTACAGTGCAGATTCGGATGTCGTAAATTTCAAATTCTCTGCCAAATATTACTACAATGATGATATACCTATTTCAAACCTTCCAAAGCCCATAGATGTTACTATGTTCTACAATACGCCAATTGTGTTGCCAAATGAAACAAGAGTTGTCTACAACTTTTCGGATAGCAGTTTTGTAAGTAGCTTTAGCATTGATAAGATGGCAAACAAAGTTATGTTTAATACTACTAAAACAGGAATATATGGTATTTTAAAAACTTCAGCTTCTTCAAGTTACACAAGTAGCAAATACAAAGACGACATAGTTTATCTTGCTCAAAAATACAATCTCAACGATTTGTACTCCAGCTTTTCTAAAGTCTTGACTCAGGAATATGCTGAGGCAGTTTTGAATACAGTATTTGCCTCGGCAGTAGAAAACATCAAAAATGGTTATCTTACAAGGCAAGAAGCAATTTATCTTCTGGCTAAGGTTTATGAGACAAAAAAGAATACATCGGTGGATAATATTCTGATTACCAAGTCTACTAATTTTAATCCTGATGGAAGATATAAAAAGTATATACTTTCTATGATGTCAATTGGAGTTGTAGACATGGATTTAAACCCAACTGATAGTATAAATGTTGATGAGTTTGTTCACTACGTTGTCAACTTAGAAAGACTTCTAAATTTCTAAAGAATGGGTGATTCCAAATGAGACTTTTTGCTAAAAGACTAATTTGCATATTTTTGTTGATTTCTTTTGTTTTTAGTCTAATACCATTAACAGTTTTATCGCAAACTACAATTGTGCTTCCTGCACCCCAGCAACTTTCTATTGCAATGCAAAATAATCTGCCAAGAATAGAGGTTGGGCAAGACGGTACAATTACAATATATTTTTCATGGCAATATTCTTATTCTGATTTTGACTATTTCGAGCTATACTTGGGGGATGACCCTAACAAGTTCAGCTATGTATATACAATCTACAAAAATGTAGACCCAAATTTAACTGTAACAAATGAACAAAATTATGTTTATAAAGTTCAAGGACTTCCCGATGGGCAAAAGATACCAAGTGGTACAATCTTCTATGCAAAGGTAAGAGCAGTAAAAGTTTTGCAACAGCAGACAGGAAATGTTGTATATTACTCATCTTATTCTAATACCATAGTTTTTTTAACTCCAATATTTGTTGAAGCTACTACAGCTTCAGAAACTTCGATTGACATTGTTTGGGATGATGTGTATTATGCAGGAAAAAGGATTGACTATGATATATATGTGTCAAAAGATATAAGCTTTACTACACCAACTAAATACCAAATTGACGGGGATAGAATTACACTTTTGCAGAGCCAAAAACCAGGCGGAAGAGTTGAGATTCTGCCAAACAGGAAATTAAAATATACAGCAACAAATCTTGCGCCGAGCAGTTTATACTATGTAAAGATTTTACCCAGGAATCTACCCTCTGAGGTAATTTGGCGAGACCCTCAGACATACACTCCGCCAAATCCAAAGATAATTGGCGAGGCTGCAACCTACATTCAGGCAGAGGCCCAAAGAATTGCTGACAATGTAGTGTGGCTCAAATGGGCAAAGGTTAGTATTGCTGTAGGAAATGATTATGAGATATATAAAGGTAGCAAAGACCAAGTACCAACCTTGCTTGGTATGGTTTCAACAAATGAGTTTTTTGCAATGGTAAGTATAACCGAGGATGTATTTTTCAGAATTCAAGTTGATGTGATTGATGCATTTGGACGAAAGGTCTCAATAAGGTCTAATGATTTGTATGTACATCCCTATACACTACCTTATGCTCCGCCAGCAGTAGAAGATTTGACAGCTTTTCCAAAAAGTCAGGATACTATAACCCTAAGGTTTAAGATTCCTTCTGATAAAGAGGTTGTGTATGACTTTTATTACAAAAAGTATATTGATACAAACTCAGACTTTACTCTATATGTTCCCAATTACCAGATGAAAGATTCTGATATTGAGAAAGATGCCAACAACATTCCTACTGGGTACTACAAATTTGACATTACTGGGCTTGAGAAAAATACTGTGTATGTCTTAAAAGTAGTTGTAAAGAAAAGATTTTTTGACTATGAATCTGGTACTTACATATACAGAGAATCAACACCTGCCATGGCAATCTCCTATACACTATCTGGAGATATTGCTCCGCCAACCACCCCCACATCACTTTCTGTGGTGTACTGCACATATGATAGTGTAACGCTTTCTTGGACGCCTATTTACATTGCAGGTACTCAACCACCTGTAATTGACCAGAGTATATCATATGAGGTAAACTTTGCAGTTTACCAAGATGGTATGGACCTTACTCACCCCGAAAATCTTGACTTGACAAATTTTCAAAGAATTGTACTTTCAAATCCTCAAATTGACTCAGGTGGCAAGATAACTTTTAAGGTGGGAAATTTAAATCCTGATACAAGATATGTATTTTTCATAAGAGCAATTAGGAGGATAGACAACAAAGACTATTATTCGCTACCTTCAAATGTAGTTATGGCAACAACACTTGCAAAGTATGAAGTGCCTCTTCCCTCAAAGCCGCCGATTGTCGAAGATTTGAGTGTAGTATCAACTACATACAATACCATAACACTTTCATGGCAGTTTATGGAAAATGTCTATTTTGAAATTCAGATTTCGGAGGATATAAAAAATAGTAGTGGATGGAAAACAATATCTGATAGTTTCAAGCCTTCTATAAAAGAAATTGACTATCAAGCAGGTATTTGTTATTTCACAGCAAGAGATTTAAAACCGGATACATTGTACTACTTTAGGGTAAGAGCTTATATCATAAAAGACAACCAGAGAATTTATTCAGAATATAGTAGTCCTGTGTTTGGTAAGACCCAAAAAATGCCACCACCAAAGACGCCAATTGCCTTTGGAATAAAAGATTACGGCAAAGACTATGTTGTTTTTGTATGGGAGCTTGCAGAAACAGGAAGAAAGTACATGATTGAGATTGCAGACAACATTTCTTTTACAAACTCACAAAAGTATACAACTGATGTAGACATAACAGAGTATAAGGTTGATAAGCTAAAACCAAACACACGTTATTATGCAAGGCTTTTTGCAATTGGCTCAGACGGGCAAATGTCGCAGGCTACCGACATTGTTTCATTTGTTACAAAAAAGGATGTGAGTGAATACACAGGGGTGTTTGAACCGATTGAAGATACAACAGCTCCTACGGTGATAACTGAAGATGTTTCTAACAAGACAATGATTATTGAAATTACCTATAAATACGTAAATGACACATTAGATTCAAAACCGGTTGTAATAGACTTTACAAAAAGGGCAAATTATGCTATTTCACAGTTTGTATTAAAAATAAGGTATGATGTTTTGGGTGCACTTATAAGACTTAACAAGAGTTGTCAAGTTATCTTGGATGAAGCAAATGCCGAGTTTGATTTTAGCAGTCTTAATGTAGATGAGTTAAAAAAGCTTTCCATTTCTAATTTTTCGCCAAGTAATATATATGTACAGCTTTCTTTTGTAAAGAGCAGTAGCAAGTTTAACATTCCAAATGCTATCTCAGAAATTTATGACATAAAATTTTTGGCTTTGACATCAACCCAGCAAATTGGTATTAGCAGTTTTAACTCTCCAATAAGTTTTAGTATTTCAAATAGGGAACCTTGGTCAACCATCGTACCTTATGTATTTGATCCAGTTATTATGAACTGGAAGCTACCGAGTTCTTATAAGCTTTCAAATGATAACAAAAATGTATCTTTCATCTTAAACTGTCCACAAGCAGTTGTGATTACAAGAAAAGGATTTTACAATGACATTGTACAAAGTAGTTATGCATCAAAGCTTTATTATTTATTCCAAAGCATTCCAAGCGATGACCAAAGTAGTTCCATAGGCATAAAAAATCCTGTTGGAAAGTTAGAACTGGCTTCATTTTTGGTTTACTTTGCAGAGAAGAAAAGACTTTACAGATTTGAGGTTATAAGTGAATATGTGGAAAAGGCATATAAAGCAGGTCTTATTAGCAGCATTGATGATAATTCTTATCTTACAAAAGAAGCTGCAGTTGATATGCTTGTTAAATTTTATGAGATTTACACAGGTGATAAGATTGCTACTGAAGATGTAACGTGGAATAAGATAGGGGTTGACGATGCATATATTGATTCAATTAAGAAAGCTTATAAAATGGGATGGCTTTTTGACTATGTGACGTTCAATCCAAAAGAGACTGCAACAAGAGAGTATGTTTTGGCAGTGTTTTATCACATTGTTTCAAGAATTACTGGAAAGTAAGGGGGCAGTTTAAAAATTGAGAAAAAGTATATTTAGTTTGTGCGTAACTGTTTTATTGATATTTAGTGCAATTAAAGTTTTTGCAGCTGATGTGTGGTGCAAAGTAGAATATTATTACAACGGCACAAATTATATGAAGGTGACGCTTTATTCGAAGAGTAACAAAACTTACTATGTAAAAGGATTTACCAGGGATTCTGACAATCAGGTTAGTATATATTTTTCAGATAAGAAAAATTTAAGTTCTGACACAAATACAGTGCTTATACCACAAAGCATGTTTCTGATGCCCATAAGAGTGATATTAATAAACTCAGATGGCTCTCCTTTGTTTAGCGATATTAAAGATTCTCCATATAAAGATTACATCTTATACCTTGCAAGTATTGGAAAGATTGATGGATATAAAGATGGTACTTTCAGGCCCAAAAAAGGCGTAACACGTCAAGAGTTTGCAAAGCTTTTTGTAAATGTTTTTGATATAAAGACAAATCAAAGTGTAACAAGATATTCTTTTGCAGATATAAAAGATTGCTGGGCGAAAAATGAGATTGAAACTTTGGCTAAAATGGGGATATTAACAGGTGTGAAAGGCAAAAATGGGGTTTTGTACTTTAAGCCACAAGAAGGCATTACTTATGAGCAGGCAATTGCTATTATTGCAAGATATTTAAAATTAGAGGCTGTTTCAAAGAAAGATTATAAGTCGTGGGCAAATGATTATATAAATGCCTTTATTGACAATAATCTTTTGAGTGAAAAAGAGATAAATGTTTTAAAATTGAATAGCTTTGCAACACGTGAGTGGATTGCATACATTTTGAGCAAAGCTGTATTAAGATAGGTACAATGAGAGCCAGAAATAAGGTATTGATAAAAACAAAAATGGGTGTATAATTATAACGTATGTTTATAAATCTGACCAACGAAAGGAGTATGAAGGCGGTGTATAAAAAACTAATTGCTGTTTGTCTACTTGTTCTATTTATAGCTACATTTTTGAGTGGTTGTGGTAATAAAAACCAAAACATTTCCACACTGCAAAAAATAAAACAAAATAAAGAGTTTGTAGTTGGAATGGACAATACGTTCCCGCCCATGGAGTTTACAGATGATAACAACAACACAGTTGGGTTTGATGTTGACCTTGCAAATGAAATAGCAAAAAGGCTTGGTGCCAAACTTAAAATTGTTGCAGTTGACTGGAGTGGGATTCAAACTGCTCTCAAATCCAAGAAATTTGATGCTATAATTTCATGCTTTAGTATTACAGATGAAAGAAAGAAGGCATTTAACTTAGCTGGTCCATACCTTTATATTCGTCAGGTTATTGCTGTTAAAAAAGGCGATACCTCTATTAAGAGTTTTGAAGATTTGAAAGGTATAAAGATAGGTGTTCAGGCAAACACCACAGGTGATAATGCTGTTCAAAAGATGAAGTTTATAAACTATGAAAAAGATGTAACAAGGTATGAGAGGATTACTGATGCTTTTAATGATTTGGACATTGGTAGAATAAAGGCTGTTGTCATTGATAGTGTTGTTGCTTACTATTATAAAAAGCAAAATCCTGAAAAGTTTGATATAGCACCAGCTGAGCTTGAAAAGGAGCCTGTTGGTATTGCACTCAGAAAAGAGGATAAAGACCTTTATGAAGAGATTCAAAAGATTTTGAACCAGCTAAAGGAAGATGGAACTATCGCAAAGATATCAAAGAAATGGTTTGGCGAAGATATTACCAAGTAAATAGAGGTGGCAGAAGTTGGCTGAAAATGTCATAATAAAATACTTCCCTGTGCTTTTGAAAGCAAGCGTTGTTACAATCGAGCTTACTGCAATTGCAGTAACAATTGGGCTTGTTTTTGGACTGATTGCAGCGCTGTTTAGAATTTCGAAGCTGAAAATTTTAAATCTGATAGGCAGCTTTTATGTTTGGCTATTTAGAGGCACTCCGCTACTTTTGCAGATATTCTTCATTTACTATGGTCTTCCCAAAATTATTCCTGCACTTACCCTGCCAGCATTTTTGGCAGGAGCAATTGCTCTTATTATTAACTCTGGGGCATACACAGCAGAGATAATAAGAGCTGCTATTTTGTCTATTGACAAAGGCCAGTATGAAGCTGCAAAAGCTTTGGGTATGACATACCTTCAGACAATGAGGTATATAATTGTTCCGCAGACATACAAAAGACTTATACCACCTATTGGCAATGAATTTATCGCGCTTTTGAAAGACTCATCCCTTGTGTCTACAATAGGAATGGTTGAACTAATGCGTGCAGCACAACTGAAAGCATCTCAAACAGGAAGGGATGCAGAGATTTATATTGCTGCGCTTATTATCTACTTAGCACTCACCACAGTTTTTTCCACAATATTTAATTGGCTTGAAAAGAGGCTGGGGAGATATGAAGGACAATGAAATGACAAACAGGAAAATGATTATAGCAAAAAACATTGTCAAGTACTTTGGACATAACCTCATATTGGACAAGGTCTCGTTAGAGGTTGATAGAGGAGAGGTTGTAGTAATTATAGGACCTTCTGGTTCAGGCAAGAGCACATTTTTGAGGTGTCTTAATCACTTAGAGAGGATTAACTCAGGGTACATTGAGATTGACGGGTTTGTAATTGAGGATAAAGGACTTCATGAAAAACACAAAAAGCACAGTCCAAAGGAGATAGTAAAGTTTTGTTCTCAGATAGGGATGGTGTTTCAGCGATTTAACCTTTTCCCTCACATGACAGCACTTGAAAATGTCATAATTGGTCCGATTGTTGTCAATAAAATGAAAAAGGAAGAAGCAATGGAGATTGGACTTGAGCTTCTTGATAAGGTGGGATTAAAAGATAAGGCAAATTCATACCCTGCTCAGCTTTCTGGTGGGCAGCAGCAAAGAGTTGCAATTGCCAGAGCTTTGGCTATGAAACCCAAAGTGATGCTGTTTGATGAGCCAACATCTGCGCTTGACCCAGAACTTGTCGGCGAAGTTTTGAACGTTATGAAAGAGCTTGCAAATGAAGGAATGACAATGCTTGTTGTAACTCACGAGATGGGGTTTGCAAGAGAGGTTGCTGACAGGGTTGTGTTTATGGACAAAGGGAAGATAATCGAAGAGGGGCTACCGGATGAGATTTTTACAAACCCGAAAGAAGAGAGAACAAGACAGTTTTTGCAAAAGATATTGTGAACAGTTTAAAGAAAATAAGCTGCTTGGCTGGATTTTTAAAGGGCTGTCTGAAGGCAATATTGGCAGCCCTTCAAGTTTATGTATAAAATTATAAATGAAAGGAAGAAGTATTAAGTTGGGCACAAGAAAAAGGATTTTAGCGGATGGAATACTTCTTTTTGTCACAATGGTGTGGGGAAGTTCATTTGTGCTTATGAAGAATACAATCTCCCAGCTTCATCCTTTGACATTTTTGGCAATAAGGTTTTTGTTAGCATGGCTTGTTGTCACAGCAATATTCTGGAGAAATCTTAAAAAATTAAAACCAAAAGAAATAGTTTATGGAGGCATAATTGGTTTTTTTCTTTTCTTAGGAATGGCTCTGCAGGTTGTGGGATTAAAATACACGTACGCATCAAAATCAGCGTTTATAACAGGTTTGACAGTAGTTTTAGTGCCTATTTTTGCAGGTATAATTGAAAGAAAGGTTCCCAGAGTAAATGTCATAGTTGGTGTAATTTTTGCTTTTGTAGGGCTCTTCCTTTTAAATGGAGCTAAAATCTCACATTTTAACTTTGGAGATTTTCTTACCTTGCTTGCAGACTTTGGATTTGTTTTTCAGATTATATTCATTGACATCTTTACATCAAAAGAAAATGTGAGTACAATCAACATTGCAATATTTCAGCTCATGAGCGCTGCTGTTTTGTATATTATATTTTCTTTGGTCTTTGGAGTAAATCCTTTTAGTATCAAGCTTACATTAAATTCACTACTTACAATCTTAATCACAGGCATTTTTGGAACGGCTCTTGCTTTTACAGCACAGGTTTTTGTTCAAAAATACACAACACCAACTCACACGGCTTTGATATTCTCTGCCGAACCTGTGTTTGGTGCGATATTTTCTGCATTAATTCCTTCTACAGTTACTCACACAACTGAAATTTTGCCTTTGATTTCTTACATAGGATGTGGTTTAATCTTGATTGGTATGATCATAGCAGAGCTAAGCTTTAATAAAAATCTGGATATGGAGTTGAGCTGAAAAAATGGAGATAGTTTTCTTAGGCGGTGCAAAAGAGGTTGGTGCATCTTGTGTTTTAATAAAAACAGGTGGCAAAAACATCTTAATTGACTCTGGCATAAGAATGAAAGAAGACAAGCTCCCAAACTTGCAGCTTCTTCGAGAGCTTGGTGGGGCTGATATCTGTCTTATTTCACATGCTCACCTTGACCACATAGGAAGTCTTCCGCTTATTGCAAGAGAATATCCCCATATATTCTTCTATACTAATCAGCCAACAAAAGATTTGGTGAAAGTGCTTTTGTACGACAGCTTAAAGATTATGGACTCAAAAGAAGATGAGATTCCTATCTATGCAGAAAAGAATGTTGAAGATTTGCTGGACAGGACAATTACCTACGGGTTTAATTATACATTTGAGCCTTTAGAAGGGATAAAGGTTACTTTTTTCCCTGCGGGACATATCCTTGGTGCTTCGATGATTTTTATACAAACTCAGGAAGGGAGCATTCTATACACTGGAGATTTTTCCACTGAAAAGCAGCTTACTGTTGACAAAGCATCAGTTCCTAAAATAAGACCAGATGTTGTAATTTGTGAGTCAACCTATGGTGACAGGCTTCATACCAACAGAAACTATGAGGAGGAAAGACTATTTAACAGTATATACGAATTTATTTCAAAAGGAGGCAAAGTTTTAATTCCTGCATTTGCAATTGGAAGAGCGCAGGAGATAATTTTGATTTTAAGAAACTACATGAAAAAGAAAAAAGTAGAGTTCAATGTATTTATTGATGGAATGGTAAGAGAAGTCATAAGAGTTTATAAAAACAATCCAACATTTTTGTCTTCAAGATATTACAAAAAAGTATTGAAAGGTGAAGAGATTTTTTTATCAGATAACATCGATATAATTACTGACAAAAAACAGAGAGAAGAGATTATTTCCTCATCAGACCCATGTGTTATCATTTCAAGCTCAGGAATGTTGACTGGCGGTCCTTCTGTATTCTATGCAGAGAAGTTAGTAGAAAATCAAAATGCGCTGATTGCAATTACAGGGTATCAAGACGAAGAATCTCCGGGCAGGAAACTTCTTGAGCTGACTGAGCTTCCAGAGAGTGAGAGAAAGATTGAACTAAATGGCAAGGAATATGAAGTAAAGTGCAAGGTTGAAAAGTATGGTCTTTCTGCGCATGCAGACAGGGATAGTATATTAGGATTTTTAGCAATGCTAAAACCAAAAACTGTGGTTTTTGCTCATGGAAGTGAGGAAGCAATTTCGCAACTTTCAGATATGGCAATAAAAGAGATAGAAGCTGCTGTTTTAATTCCGCAAAATGGTGAGGTAACTACAGTTTCAATTGAAAAGCCAAGAAGACAGCTTTCATTTTTCAATGTCAGAAAACTAAGCAACATTGAACCACTGAATGAAGAAAATATCAAAAGTTTATGGGAATATCTTCTTGAAAGCAAACAAGAAGCAAATCATATTACAGCAGAGCATGCAATTCTGATTTGGAATGGGAAACAGTTTTTAGAAAGAGATGAGGTAAATAGGGTATTTGAACTTTTAAAATCTTCCCCATATTTTGAGCAAAATCCACGAAAACCTTATCTTTTTAGGATTTTGTCAAGAGCTGAAGTTGAAGACAAGCTGAAGCCAAAGCCTATGGAACAAAACAAGATGAGAGAGCTTGCTTTTGAAATGTTTAAAGATTTTGGACTTTACAAAGTTGGAATGGATATCGAAAATGTTGTTGTGACCTTTTATTTTAACTTTCCACACATAGCAAATAGGCTTGAAGATAAAATAAAAGAGTTTGAGGAAAAGACCCTGTGGAAGGTAGAGGTAAATCCAAATATAAATCTAACATATGCTCAAAAATATCTACAAAAGTTATTAGAAGATGAAGGTGTTAAGCTTTTAAAATTTTCATACAATCCTGTGATAAATGCTATTGTAGTAAAACCAAACAAAGAATTTGATTCGATGAAGGAGCTGTGCTCTAAATTTCTTGATGAGACAGGCATTGAGCTTATATTTGACATTGAAAATAAAGAGGATTGTACAGCAAGACTTCAAAATAAAGACAGGATGGAGCAGAACAAGGCTTTGCTTTTGATAGACCTGTATTTTGAAAATGAAAAAGACAAGGTTTACAAGAAGAGCATAAAAGAGGGTGGAAAATACATTGAACTATCATTTGTAACACCCTTTGTTGCAGAAAAGTACAAAGATAAGCTTAATGAACTTTCACAAAAAACTGGCTGGGAGATAAGGATTTCACAGACAATAAACCAGGTCGAAATGGTAAATATTTTGAAAGATATTTTAGCTAAGTATAATATTGATTTAATTAAAAATCCAAGTATTTATCCCTCAATAAGAGAAGTTAGGATAAAATTAGCAGGGGAGATAGATAGTAATATTGTAAATGAAATTGCAAATGAGTTTTATGATAGAACAGGATTTTATTTAAAGATTTAACTTACCGCTCTACAGCCTCACCTGATTTGTTATAGTTTACACAACAAAAACTGAGGTCATGGTTTATACTCAAACTCCTTCAAAAAAGACAATGAATATTTTCGCAGTGCTGCCAAGTAATGATTATTGTTATAAAGTTGCTGAAATACGAAAGAAAAAATGATGGGAAAATTTAGCTTTTTTTATTAGAATGCCACTTACCCGTTTTTGTCGACGCTTGCCATTTTCATCTCTAATAGTATCAAAAACTACACTATATATGCTACCTCACTTTCTGATGTGTTCGCGCATTCTCAAACCTCCAACTTTACAAAATAATACCATATGGAATTATGGGCAACGTTATAACGCAATATAACACAAAATAAAAAATTTTTTTGACTAAATTGCTGTTGTGAGGTATAATTAAATTGAAAGATGAAAAAATAAATAATAAGTAGGTTAAAAACCTGCGTTCAGGAAATAGCGCCACTGATATCCGAAACCCTCACCAAGTGTGAGGCGCATCCTCAAAAAGAGGATAGGACTCAGGGCGCTATTTCGTTTTATATACCTTTTTTGATTTTTTAAAATCGCAATACCAAATATGAAAATGCATACTACAATCTTTTCTATGATATGATTTCAAAGTTGCTAATCCCGCTTTTTGAGCTATATACAAAGCTAATTCTTTTTTAGCTGAACTTGCACCTTCTTTTTTGTCCATATCATTCCAATGAAAACCTATTGCACCAGTCAAAATATCAGTAGCTTGTATTAAGTCTACTTCATGAGATTTTCTTGCCTCAATATGTCTTACTATATCCATATCTAATTTATGCTTTTTTCTAAGTCCTCTGTTAAGTATAATTTGTAAACTTTGTAGTCTGTACTTATAAGAGTTTTTTCTGTCATCTGGATAAATTATATAACGGTAATTTGGGTTGATATAATGTAGCAGCAACTGATAATACATTTTGTAAAAGCCTAATTCTTCATCTCCTTTATTGTACTTTTTGTTGTCCATTAGGGATAAATCAACCACTATACACCTATAAGCCATTTTCTTTTCTCCTATGAATTTGAAGATTATATCTACAAGCTTTTTGTACTCTACTAATTTTCCTTTAGAAACCTTACCCCACTTAAGTTCACTATACATATTATGTTGTGTTCTATACTGTTTAATGGTTTCTTCTATTTCTTTTAAATTTTCATACAAAACCCATAGCCCACCGATAATCATGTATCTATTTTTATTTTGTGAGCTTTCATCACAATAGATGTGTATTAAAGGTAGTTTTCCTTTTTTCATTGCGATGTTCCTTTCTACGATGAAGATATAGCAAAAAGTTATATTCCATGTAGCCCAACATACTTCTTCGACGTGTTGCTTTTTTAATTAGATTTAGTTGACGAAGTAGACATCTCATTTATATATTCATGATTCTCATCTCTTAGTATCACCTTTGAAATGTTTTTATTAAAACCATTTCTGCGGATTATTAAACTTTAAATAACACACAGCTATTGCATTGATGATTGTTTAAATTATTTTTAAACTCACGGCGCAATCCTTAAAGCTGCTTTGTCGGTTTGGGGCAATCCAGATGGTCTTGTTGTGTCATTCAATGATACAAGGGTTTGATTGGGAAAAATAGCTGCATATACAAAATTATATCACATTTAACGACACAACGCAAAACAAAAAAGCTGAGCATTGTGCTCAGCTTAATTTGTTGTATTCTATTATTTCTTGTTATTGCATAGTGTATGTTTGCAAAATGTTAGAAAATGCAAAGTATTTTAAATCTTACGGGCTTAAAACCCTTGCTATCTCTGGCACGCCCGGGGGGACTCGAACCCCCGACCACAGGATTCGAAGTCCTACGCTCTATCCTCTGAGCTACGGGCGCATCTTCATATTTTCATTTAAATTATAAAATCAAATGTGCAAAATTGCAACTCTTTCTTGTACATCTTAAAATCCTTATATCAATCTTAAAATTCAATGCTCTAAAGTAGCTTAACAGCTCTCGAACTTATTGATATAATATAGACAAATTCTGATGGAAAAATAAAAATTAGTAAACCCAAAAGCTTGAAAGGAAAAGAACCAAAATGGTTGAATTATTCGAAAGGTATTTTGGAATTCATAATAAACCGAATGTCTCTGCACCACACTGGGCAAAGTCAATTTTGGATTCATGTGACTTTGAATTTCAAAAAAGTATAGTTGAAAAACTACAGCCTTTGCTATATTTGAATTTAGATTTGTGCTTTGTTGAAAGAAACAAAAGAGAGATACACTATGAAGCCTTCACAGAAGAATTAATAACAGCTAACCTAAATGGTATTGAATCAGAAGCAGCATTTTTAAAACCATCCAATTCAAATCCACCTTATCCTGTTATTGTAGTTTTGCATGATCATGGTGGATTTTATTACTACGGCAAAGAGAGAATCTTTATGGATGATAGTACACAGCCTTTTTTAAGAGAGTACAGAGAAAAGTTTTATTCATCAAAAAGATGGGCTCTTGACCTGCTTGAAAGAGGGTTTGCAGTTTTCTGCCCTGATGCGTTTTATTTTGGAAAGAGAAGGTTCCCACAAGAGCTAATAAAGATATTTGTTGATAATAAAACCTATGAACAGCTAACAAGTCTTACTGAGGGTAGCTACGAATTTATTAAGCTTTTTAATAGGGTTTCTTCCGAGCTTGAAGGGATAATATTTAAGAATATCAATTTTTATGGAACAAACTGGCCAAGTATCTTGATTAACGAAGACATTGCATGGCTAAATTATCTCTTGAAAAGAAAAGATGTTGATAAAAGTAGAATTGCGTGTATGGGTTTTTCGTTGGGTGGTTTTAGAACTTTATTTTTAAGCGCTTTGAAAAAAGAGATAAAAGCAAGCTTAGTAATAGCTTTTATGTCTGAGTTTTCAAAAATGCTGGGTCAAACTTCAAGGCATACATTCATGGTACATATCCCCAGCTTTACACGCTTTTTAGACTTGCCAGATATAGCCGGGCTTATCCTTCCAAGAAAACTTTTTGTGATGCAGTGTAGCGAAGATTCTTTATTTCCAGTTGATGCAATGAAGAGTGCAGTAGCCAAGATTGAAGAGTATTATAGCAGAGCAGGCTGTAGACACAATTTTTCGTACAAATTTTATCCAAATCCTCATCAATTTAATTCATACATGCAAAAAGATGCGTTTGATTATTTGTTTTTAAATATTCAAAAATAAAAATGTTTGGGAGGTTTTGTAAATGAAAGCCTTGGGCAAAAAAGTGTGGGTAATTCCAGATGGATACATTCCATCTGAGGGTTCAATGTCAATCCCTGGGCATGAGTGTCTGTGCATAGTAAATACTGGAGATGTTGATGCAAAGGTGAAACTCACAGTCTTTTTTGAAGACAGAGACCCAATTGAAAGTGATTATTTTGTTGTCAAGGCAAAAAGAACAATTCATGCATGGCTAAACAAGCCAGAGCTGATAGGAAATCTTGTTATTCCAAAAGAGGTTCCGTATTCTTTAGTGGTTGAAAGTGACCAAAACATTGTTGTTCAGATGTCACGCTTGGATACACGACTTGGTAATATGGCGCTCTTAAGTGTAATTGGATTTCCAATTGAATAAACACCAAAAAAGGAGGCTTTGTTTCTATGGCTAAAATCAAACTGAAAAAATTCCTTTATGGCGGAGATTATAATCCTGACCAGTGGTCAGAAGATGTTTGGGAACAAGATATTGAGTTTATGAAGTATTACAATGTAAATGCAGTGTCAATGCCAATATTCTCATGGGCTCAGCTTCAGCCAAGTGAGGACAAGTTTACGTTTGAGTGGCTTGACAGAATAATTGATAAGCTCTATTCAAATGGTATTCACGTCATCTTGGCAACACCAACAGCTTCACAACCTGCGTGGCTGTCAAAAAAGTATCCTGACGTATTGCCTGTTGATATTCATGGAAGAAAGAGAAAACATGGGGCAAGGCAGAATTACTGCCCCAACAGTCCAAACTTCAAAAATGCAGCAAGAAGAATTGTTGAACAGATGGCAAAAAGATACAAAGACCATCCGGCGATTATAATGTGGCATATCAGCAACGAATATGGTCCTTACTGCTACTGTGAAAACTGCGCTAAAGCCTTTAGAGAGTGGCTAAAAGAAAGATATAAAACATTGGATGAGCTTAACAAGAGATGGAACACAGCTTTCTGGGGACATACATTCTATGATTGGGATGAGATAGAAGTTCCATCGTATCTGAACGAAGAATATGAATATATGCCAGGCAGACAAAAAAGCTCATTCCAGGGACTTTCGCTTGATTACAAAAGGTTTATGTCTGATTGTTTGCTAAATCTTTATAAGATGGAAGTTGAGATTATCAAAAAATACATGCCAGATGTGCCTGTTACAACAAACCTTATGGGTCCATTTAAACCACTCGATTACCATAAATGGGCACAGTATATGGATGTAGTTTCGTGGGACAATTATCCTTCTATCAAAGACTCTCCACATTCTATAGCTTTCAAGCATGACCTTATGCGAGGACTTAAAAGGGACCAGTCATTTATATTAATGGAACAGACACCAAGCCAGACAAATTGGCAGTGGTATAATTCAGCAAAACGCCCTGGAATGATAAGACTTTTGAGCTACCATGCAATAGCTCATGGTGCGGACTCTGTTTTGTATTTCCAGTGGAGACAGTCGGTTGGGTCGTGTGAAAAATTCCACTCTGCAATGGTACCGCATGCTGGGCACTTGAATACAAGGGTTAGCAAAGAGCTAAAACAAATTGGCGATGAGCTTTTGCGCTTAGATGAGATTTTAGAATCAGTAAACAAAAGCGATGTAGCACTTTTGTTTGACTGGGAAAACTGGTGGGCACTTGAAGAGAGTATGGGATTTAGAAATGACATTTCGTATTTAGAGCACATTGATTCGTATTACAAGGCTTTGTATAAACTCAAAACAAACGTAGATGTTGTTGACCCAACCGAAGATTTATCAAGGTATAAACTTGTTGTTGCACCACTTTTGTATTTGCTCGATAGCAATACTGCAAAGAATATAGAAGAGTACGTGAAAAACGGAGGAATATTTATTACCACCTTCCTATCAGGTCTTGTTGATGAGAACGACAGGGTAATTCTTGGAGGATATCCTGGCTGGTTCAGAAAACTTTTGGGAATCTGGATTGAGGAGATTGATGCGCTCTTTCCAGATATGAAAAACGCAATCATTCTTGAGAAGCCACTTGGAACACTTGATGGCAGGTATGAGTGCGACTTTATATGTGATGTCATTCACTCAGAAGGAGCAAAAGTGCTTGCTTATTATGAGCAGGACTATTATAAAGGGATGCCAGCTATTTTGGAAAATACATATGGCAGTGGCAAGTCAGTGTATATAGGTACAAGACCAGAGCAAAAGGTTATAGAAGGACTTATCAAGTACTATGCTGATATGGCTGGTGTAAAACCAATTTTGCCTGTACCAGAAGGTGTTGAGGTTACAAAACGAACAAAGGATGGAAAAGAGTATATTTTCCTTTTAAATTTCAATAATTACGATGTATGTATTGAGTTGCCACAAGAATTCTATGAACTGATAACGCAAAAGCTATTTGGTGGCAGAGTAGTTCTGAGAGCAAAAGAAGTTATGATATTAAGAAAATAAAGCATTTTTAACCGCAATTTGCTAATTATATGGGACTCTTCAAATTGTTTTTTGAAGGGTCCCAGTTTTTTTGATATGACCTTAAACTATTGAAATAGAATATATATTCGGTTATTATATAGTTATGAAGTCAAAGAATAAACAAAGAAGTGATTGAAATGGATATTCTTGAAAAACTTCAGATACTGGGTGCAGCAGCAAAGTACGATGTTTCTTGTGCATCCAGTGGTAGCAAACGAGAAATAAATTATGGTATTGGTTCAACTTTTACAGCAGGTATTTGCCACAGCTGGACAGATGATGGCAGGTGTATATCTCTTTTGAAGATTCTCTTTACAAACGAATGCATCTTTGACTGTGCCTATTGTATCAATAGAAAGAGCAATGATATAAAAAGGGCAACTTTTACTCCTCATGAAATTGCTGAGCTTACCATGAATTTTTACAAGAGAAATTACATTGAAGGGCTTTTTCTAAGTTCTGCTATCAAAAACTCTCCTGACTGGACAATGGAGATGTTGTATAAAACGGTATATCTTTTGCGACACAAGTATCAGTTCAATGGATATATTCACGTAAAAGCAATCCCATATGCATCACTCGATTTGATTAGGAAAACAGGTTTTTTAGCTGATAGAATGAGTGTCAATATTGAACTTCCGTCTGAAAAGAGCCTGAAGCTTCTTTGTCCAAACAAAACAAAAGAGAGCATTTTAAAACCAATGGAGTTTATAACAAGAGTAGGTGAAGAAGAAAGAAATTTTGTCTCAGCAGGTCAAAGCACTCAGATGATAATAGGTGCAACAGAAGATAGTGATCGAAAGATTATTACACTCAGCCAGCATCTTTACAAAAAATTTAAGCTCAAGAGAGTTTACTATTCTGCCTATACACCTGTGAACAATGATCCAAGAATTTTGAAAGTTGAAAAACCTCCACTTTTAAGAGAACATAGATTATATCAAGCAGACTGGCTGATTAGGGTTTATAATTTTTCTGCTGATGAGCTTTTTGAAAAGGATGAAAACCTTGACCTTGAAGTTGACCCAAAAGTAATGTGGGCACTCAGACACCTTGACAAATTCCCCGTTGAGGTAAACAAAGCGAGTTATGAAGAGCTGATAAGAGTGCCGGGAATAGGAATAAAAAGTGCGAGAAGGATTATCAAAAACAGAGTATTTCATTCTCTTGACTTTGATGACTTGAAAAAGATAGGGGTTGTCATAAAAAGGGCAAAGTTTTTCATAACCTGCAATGGTAAGACTTATGAAAGGCATTTGATTGACCTTCAGCCAGAAAAAATAAAATTGCAACTGACAGAAAAAGCAGTGGCTCAGCAAAGAATGCAGCAGCTTTCCTTTTTTGATAAAGAGGTTTTCACATCAGTAATAACTGGGGAGATTTAGAATGTATAATGTTTTTTTGTATGATGGAACATTTGATGGGCTTTTGACATGTATAGATGAGATTTTATCCACACATATTAATGAAGATGAAGTTGTTATCGCAGAAAAAGACAAATATCAACCAATGCTTTTTGATAATCCAGTTTATGTAGCTTTGGATAAAAATAGAAGTCAGGAACTTCGGCAAAAGGTAATAAATGCTTCTGGTAAGGTTACTTTTAAAAAGATATATTATTGTTTTCTATCTGAAGCTCAAAACAAAGAAACGTATATCTATAAGTATATAAAGCTTGTTTTAAAGCATGGCAAAAAAGTTAAATACCTTTACCATGATGATGTTGTCAATTTTGTTGAAAAGGCATCAAAGAATGTAAGCAGAGAAATAGGAAAGTATATGGGACTTATGAGGTTTAATGAAATAGAGGGTGGAGTACTTTATGCTCAATTTGAACCCACAAATGATATCTTGGTTCCTATTTCTTACTTTTTTAGAGAAAGATTGAAGAGTTTTAAATGGATCATACATGACAAAAAAAGGAGCAAACTTTCGATTTATGATACCAGAATGATAAAGTTTCTCAATGGAATGAATTTAAATGCAAGCTTTTCAGATAATGAGAATTTGTATCAAAAGCTGTGGAAACTTTATTTTAAGACCATGGCAATTGAAGAAAGAAAGAATTTAAAATTACAACGGCAAAATATGCCAAAGAAATATTGGAAGTATTTGATAGAAAAAAATTAGGTGTATACCTTGTAAGTTAAGGTATACACCTATCTTTTTGTACAACAACCATATTATATCTTATTTCTTCTTTATTAGAGGGGAGCAGTTTTTATATTTTGAGATTAATCTCACTTTTTCTTTCCGTTACCTTTATTCTCATTCTTATTTTTTTCTTTTTCTCTCTCTTTTTCTTTATTCTGTCCTTCCTGAATGTTCTGGTTCTTATTTAATATCCGTTCTTTCTCTTTTTCTTTATTTTGTTCTTTTTGAATATTTTGCTTCTTATTTTGAACTGGCAGTTTTAAAGAATTCTTCATTATATTTTCAATCTTTGTCAAGGTATCTATATATAAATTCTTAACTTCAGTAATTTTGTTAACCTTTTGCTGATAAAGAGCAATTAAGTCATTCAAGGTAGCTACCATCTTGTTATAGTTATTTTCTTTTTTAGCTTGTTCATATTCTTTTGTCTTTATCTTTATTTGATTGTTTATTTGTTCTATTTGATATACCTTATCTTTTACAGTTGGCTGGACTTGGTCCACTAAAAGCTTTATTTGGTAAACAGCTTGTGCCACAGTTGCTTCATTTTCATTTTTGTAAGCTTCTTGGTAGACTTTAAGGTCATTTAATTTTTGGGTAAGCTGTTTTGAGTACTCATCAATTTGTGAGGATGAAAGCTTTTTATTATTTATTTCTTTTTTGATTTGGGAAATTAGTTTATTTGCCTCATTGATTATCTTTTGCAGCTCTTGATTAAAGAATTTTTTGTCGTATCTTTGAGCAGCTGCGATATAACTGTTAATTTTTGCGCGCAGATGATTTACCTCAGCGTTGATTTTATTAAATTTTGATTTCAGCTGATTAATTTGTAATATTAACTTGGAGATATTCTTCTTTTGCTCTTTTGTTAACTTTTCAGACTCCTTAATGGTTATATTATCGTTGCTAATTGGTGGAATAACCTCTGGACCGCTTACACTATAGGTAGAATTATAGGTTGTCGATGATGTTGAAGAACTGGTGGTGTTTGTAGTTGTTTGATAAGTTGAGTTTACTGTTGTGGTATACGTTGCACTGACTACAGTTTGATTATTTGTTGCAACTGATGAAGTTGTGTTTCCCTCTGCAAAAACAGGTAGTATTATTGAAAGTCCGAATACCAGAACTATTAGCAAAGTGACAAACTTTCTTTTCATAAGGAATAAACCTCCTTGTTAAATTTTCTCTTCTTAACTTATATAATACCCCATACATATATATTTTTCTTTTCTTTTATGTTAAAAAAGTGTGTAAAATTATGATAGACAAATGTCCCATTTTGATGTAATATTTCAAAGAGAATTTAAATTTCAAAAGGGTGAAAAACAGAAATGAAGTACGATGTTATCATTGTAGGAGCAGGTCCATGTGGTATATTTACTGCATATGAGCTTGTAAAACAAAACAAAGATGCAAAGATAATTATGTTTGAAAAAGGAAGAGACATTGAGTCACGTGAGTGTCCAAAAAGAATTACAAATGTATGCGCAAATTGCAAACCTTGCAATATAACAACAGGCTTTTCGGGTGCGGGGGCTTTTTCTGATGGGAAACTTTCGCTTTCTCCAAACGTAGGAGGAAGAATTCAAGAATATGTTGGCCAAAGCAAAGCGTATGAGCTGATAAAATACGTAGACAATATCTACCTTGAAAATGGGGCTGATACAAAGGTTTATGGCACGAATAGTCAAGTCATTGAAGAGATAAAAAGAAAGGCAACTGTTGCCAACCTCATGCTTGTTGAAAGTCCAATAAGGCATTTGGGTACTGAAGAGGCAAAAAAGATATATAAAAGACTTCAAGATTTTCTTTTAAACAACAATGTGGAGATAAAGTTTAAAACTGCTGTCAAAGACTTGATAGTTGAAAATAACAAGGTTATAGGTGTTATAGCAGAGGATGAAAAAAGCTACTTTGGGAAAAATGTGGTTGTATGCGTTGGTCGTGAGGGTGCAAGTTGGCTTTCTAAAGTAATAGAAAAGTACAATATTCCGTGTGATAACAATAGAGTTGACATAGGTGTTAGAGTTGAAACACCTAATCACATTTGGAAGGGCATTACTGAGCACCTGTATGAAAGCAAATTTATTTATTATACAAAAACCTTTGATGACAAAGTAAGGACATTTTGTATGAACCCGGGCGGCTATGTTGCAGTTGAGCACTATGACAACTTGGCAGTTGTAAACGGCCACAGCTATAAGAACATCAAAAGCGACAATACAAACTTTGCATTGCTTGTCTCGAAACACTTTACAGATCCGTTCAAAGACAGTATAAAATATGGTAAGTACATTGCAGAACTTGCGAATATGCTATCTGGTGGCAAAGTTCTTGTCCAGCGGTATGGTGACTTTATTAGAGGAAGAAGGTCTAACGAAGAGAGAATAAGGAGAAACTCTGTTGTTCCTACATTGCAAGATGCAGTTGCAGGTGATTTGAGCCTTGTTTTGCCTTACAGAATTATGCTTGATATAAAAGAGATGATAGAGGCTTTAGACTATGTTGTCCAAGGTGTTGCCTCGTTTGATACACTACTTTATGGTGTTGAAGTAAAGTTTTATTCAAATGAAGTAAAAGTAAAGCAGAACTTTGAATGTACAACAATCCAGAACCTTTATTTTGGAGGCGATGGTGCAGGAATTACAAGGGGGCTTATGCAGGCAAGTGTAAACGGTGTTTTGATTGCAAGAGATATTGCAGCAAAGCTATAAAAAAATGATTTTTTGGCAGAGGTGGTCATTTTTTGACCGCCTTTTTCAATATTTAATATTTGCGATATAATAGTTTGGAAAAAGAGGTGAGAATGTTTTGATAGACTTGCACGTCCATACAACTTTTTCAGATGGAACATATTCGCCAGAGGATGTTGTTGAGCTTGCAAAGGAAAAGGGACTTTTTGCTATTGCAATTACTGATCATGACACAACAGATGGTGTAAAGATTGCTTTGAAAAAAGGACAGGAGATTGGAATAAAAGTTATTAGCGGGGTTGAAATTAGCGCAGATTTTGAGATTGAGATGCATATATTAGGACTTTTTATAGATGTCGACAATACCTCTTTGCAAGAAAAATTAAAAATGCTTGAGGTATTCAGAAAGGAGAGAAACCCAAAAATAATAGAAAAACTAAGAAAGATGGGATATGACATTTCAATGGAGGATGTTGAGAAGGTTGCCTCAGGTGAGGTGATAGGAAGGCCTCATATTGCCCGTGTGCTTGTCCAAAAGGGATATTTTGACAGTACAAAGGCTGTGTTTGAAAATCTTTTGGGGTTTGGGAAACCTGCATATGTAAAAAAGGAAAAGCTAAAGCCATATGAAGCAATTAGGGCTATAAAAGAAGCAAAAGGAATTGCAATCTTGGCACATCCTCACAAATATTTGTACCTTGAAGAAGGTCCAGAAAATGTATTTGAAGAGCTAAAAGAATATGGCTTAGACGGAATTGAAGTTTTTCATTCGGAGCACACAGAAAAAGAGACAAGAGAACTTTTAGAGACTGCAAAAAAGCTTGACTTAATTGTGAGCGGCGGAAGTGACTTTCATGGAGCTAACAAACCTGATATTGAGATAGGAATTGGCAGAGGTAATTTGAATATAGAAGTAGGGATTTTAGAGGAGTTGGAAAGAAAGGTAGCAGGAAGATGAAAAGAGGAGCTTTGTTTTTGGCTGTGTTTCTAATTACTGGCATTGTGCTTGGAAGGAATTTGCCCACCATCAGTTTGTTATTTCTTTTTCTTGCTGTATTGACGTTTGGCTTTTTCACTTTGAATTTTTATTTTTTGAAAGAAAAAAAGATTGACATGATGCTCTTTCTATTAGCAATAGGTCTTTTTGTATATGCTTCTTTTAGAACATTTTATATCTTTAACTTTTTCGAACCAGAAGTTTCTTTGGATAATGAAGAAGTTACTATTATTGGTAAGGTTTCTTCGTTTCCAGAGATTAGCAAAGACAAAGTTGTTTTCTATTTAAAGACAAGAGTAAATAAGAGGTATGTAAACATAAGAATTACCACTAATATAGAGAAAAAATTTTATTATGGAGATATTGTAAAGGTATATGGCAAACTGAAAATACCAAGAGGAAAGACCAGCAGGTATGGATTTGATTATAAAGAGTACTTAAAAGCTAAAGGCACTTTATATACTCTTTATGCTAAAAAGCTATATATTGTTTCTGCATCTCACAATATTCTAACTTATCTTAACATGTTCTCAAGCAAATTAAACCATCTTATAAATACTTCTTTTAAAACTGAAATATCATCACTTTTAAATGGTTTAATCCTTGGCAACAAATCTACAATTCCTGATGACGTTTACAAGGATTTTCAAAGAAGTGGGCTTGCGCACCTTCTTGCTGTTTCAGGTGGAAATGTAGGTGTGCTTTGTGCATTTGTTGAGATTTTCTTTAGAAGAGTTTTAAGAGTTTATGGAAGAGGAGTAAATCTAATAATAATTGGCGTTATAGTCATATTTGCAATCATAACAGGTCTTTCTGCCTCGGTTGTAAGAGCCTCTATCATGGCAATAATATATTATCTTGGCAGAATAATCTATAGAAATCCAGATACATTAAATAGTTTAGCAGTAGCTGCACTTTTAATGCTGCTTGTAAATCCTCTTTACCTTTTTGACATTGGATTTCAGCTTTCTTTTTTAAGTGTGCTCTCTATAGTAATTTTTTACAGAAGAATATACGAGTACTTTATAAAGGTCAAAATTCCTACAAGTATATCTTCACTTTGTGCAGTTTCCATATCAGCTCAAATTTTGATTTTGCCACTTTTGGCTTACTACTTTTGCGAAGTTTCATTGGTTTCCTTTTTGACAAATCTCATTGCGGTACCCTTAGCAGGAGCGCTGGTACCTATAGGACTTGTGTATTACATACTTTTACTATTTGGAATAGACTTCATTGTGTTGAAGTGGGTGCTATTGGTAATTGTCAAAGTTTTAATTTGGGTTTCACAACTGTCACATATGAGATTTTCGTATATAAAAATTGCATTTTGGGACGAAAAATTAGTGGTTGCTTACTACATACTTATTTTGATCCTACTTTATAAAAAGGTTATTCCAAAGTTTTTAAAACTTTTAATGTATTCAACTATTTCAGCTCTTATGCTAATATTTATTTTACAGGTAGTTATAAACTACAATAGACTAAATATCAGCGTGATTGATGTAGGACAAGGGGATAGCAATCTTGTAACATACAAAGGTTTTTCGATGCTCATTGATACAGGGCCGACCAATGAAGATTTTAGCAGTCTCAAACGTATAGTTTTGCCATACATCTTGAAAAACAATATCTCAAAGATTGATGTCTTGGTCCTTACACACAAACATAACGACCACATAGGTGATTTTGATTATCTTTTAAATGAGATGAAGGTGCGTGTAATTGTAACATCAAGAGAGGTTTATACTGAAAATATTGAAAAATTAAAAGGAAGATATGTGGTTTTAATTGATAAATTAAAAGGTTTTTCTTACAAAGACCTAAAAGTCTTTTTCTTTCCACCGGTTGAACAAGACTCAAATTCGTCTGTGGTCACAAAGATTGTTTTAGGAAACTTCAGTATGCTTTTTACTGGAGATGCTTCTTATGAGTCAGAAAAAGAATATATAAAGAAATATAATCTGCGGGCAACTGTGTTAAAAGTTGGTCATCATGGTAGCAATACTGCAACATCTGAAGAATTTTTGGAAAGTGTTGCTCCAAAGGTAGCAGTGATATCTGTTGGAAAAAACAACATATTTGGACATCCATCGGAAGATGTTTTACGAAGGCTTGAAAAGAAAAACATAAAGGTGTTCAGAACAGATTTAAATGGTACAATTAAAATAGTAAAGACCAAAAATGAGGTTTTAATAAATCCTTATATGAGGTGATTTTTGAAAATGGACAGGTCAAAAGAGATAATAAAAGAGTTAAACTCTCAGCTTTTAAAAAAGGAGTTTAAAAAGATTTATCTTTTTTATGGTCAAGAAATCTTCCTCATTGATGAGTATACAAAGAGAATAAGTAGGGCAATTGTGAATGGCAATACAAACAACATTATAAGGTTTGATGGTGAGGATGCAAACTACAACGATATTGTAAACGAGATGATTTCAATATCGTTTGATTTGCAGCCACGAGTTTTGATATTCAAAAACTTTTTCAAATACAGCACAACAAACTCAAACTTGAATCTCTCTGGTATAGTTGAAAGACTAAAAGACTTTAACAGCGATAAAGTTTATATAATTTTTAAAGAGTATGAAGCAAAAGAAAATAAATTGTTCAACAGTTTAAAGTCAATAGCATTTTCTGCTGAATTTACAACCCCTTCTATGCCTGACTTGATAAAATGGGTTCAAAACATTATGGCAAAGGAAGGCAAAGTTATTTCAGAGAACATGGCACAAGAGATTATTATGCACTACAACAAAGACATGATGCTCATATACAATTACTTGCAGGTGCTTATTTCATACCTTGGCAAAAAGAGCAGACCTGCACATGAGGATATTCTAAAAACTTTAACAGACAATCCTCAAGACCACATTTTCCAGATGCTTGACGCTTTTGCAACAAAGGATGTTGAAAGTGGTTTTAGGTATTTAAAAGAGCTTTATCAACTTAAAACAAGTGTGAGCAAGATTCTTGCTCTTATTCTTCGTCACTTTAAAATACTTGGAATGATGAAAGAGCTGCAGGAGACAAACAAAAAACAGATTGCAAAACAGCTTGGTATACTTGAATTTTTTGTTGACAAGTACAAAAAACAATCTGAGGCGTTTACCTTAGACAAGATTAAAAATATTATTCAAAGAACAATCGAATATGAATACATGATCAAAAGAGGACAAATTGATGATGAGACAGCACTTGAGATGCTTTTGTACCAGATTGTCAAATAAAAAGGTAATATAAAATATAAAAAGGCTATCCAATAGAGAATAGCTGGACAGCCCTTTTTCTTTATTGAGCTTTCTTTTCTGGTTGTGGTGTAGACAAAGCAGCATACTTGTTGATTAGCTTCATTAATCTTGACTTTTTCCTTGAGGCATTGTTCTTATGGATAACACCCTTTGCAGCTGTTTGGTCAATTAGTTTTGCAGCTTTTGAATAAAGCTGCCTTGCCTTTTCAATGTCACCTGCTAATAGTGCTTTCTTTACTTCTTTGATAGCCTTTTTCATCTTAAACTTTTGAATTTTATTCTCAATAGTTCTGCGTCTTATAACTTTTATCTTCTTTTTTGCAGATTTTGTATTTGCCAACCCTTTTCACCTCCACTCAAAATTTAAGACTAATTGCTATTTTACCACGAGCAAAATAAAATTGCAACAGATGTCTTACCAGAAGTTAAAACAAAAAGGGTAAGGCTTTTAACCTTACCACCCATTACAAATTTATAACCGAACTTAATCTAAATATCAAGAGAATTTATTACGTTTTTGATAATTTGTGCAGAATTTTTTAGTTTTTCTTTTTCTTCATCTGTCAGAGGTATATCAAAAACTTTTGCAACTCCACTTTTATTTACAATTGCAGGGAGTGACAAAGCAACATCCTTTATTCCATATACATCATCAACTACTGAAGACACAGGCAAAATTGAGTTTTCATCTCTTATAATTGCTTCAACAATTCTTCTTACTGCTAAAGCAATTGCATAGTAAGTTGCTCCTTTTCTTTCAATTATTTCATAGGCAGCATTTCTGACCTTGTTGAATATTTCCTCTTTGACCTCAGGTGAGCAGTTCTTACCGCACAACAGACACTCTTGCATAAAATTCACACCACCGATGTTTGTGAGACTCCATGCTGCAATCTCGCTATCTCCATGTTCACCTAATATATATGCATGAACATTTCTCACATCAACTTGGCAATGCTGTGCCAAAAGATATCTAAACCTTGAGCTGTCTAAAACGGTCCCAGAGCCCAAAACCTGATTTTTTGGAAACCCTGATACTTTATACACAACGTATGTCAAGACATCAACTGGGTTCGTCACCATCAGCAATATGGCATCCTTTGTATATTTAATAATATTCTCAACAATCGATTTTGTAACCTGTGCATTTTTCTTTGTCAAATCAAGCCTTGTCTCACCCGGCTTTTGATTTGCACCAGCTGTTATAATCACTATATCTGCATCTTTGCAATCTTCATAATCGCCCGCCCAGATTTTAACTGGCTTAACAAAAGATATTCCATGATTTAAATCCATTGCCTCTCCTTCAGCTTTTGCGCGGTTCACATCGATCAAAACAAGCTCTGTTGCAAGTCCCGCATCCATAATTGCAAAAGCTGTTGATGAGCCCACAAAACCAGTACCAACAATAACAATTTTACCAGGTTTTCTCACAAAGTATTCCTCCTATTTTATTGAACTTTTCTAGCTTAATTTTACCCTCAAAATAGGATATTTAAACTGACAAAAAAATTTTTTAAAACATAAAACAGTATAAATATAAAACGATTTTTTCTTTCCAATTGAATACCAATAATTTTAAGCCTTCATTTTTACGGGATAGAATAATTGAAAAATGAGAAGATAACTTAATAAGTATGAACAAATACATGCATACAATTCAAACGATTGAAAATTTTTTGATATATTCAGACAATTGAATGTGTTCACATGTATTGATTATGCAAAAACTTAGTGCTATAATAATCAACAGTAAATTCTGAATTAAATACTTTATAAATATTCAAACAATTGCATGAATATACACATTTTATCTATAAAATTAATTCTGAAGGAGAGAGAAGAAGTGGCAAGATACATATTAAAGAGGTTATTATGGTCAGCTGTATCTCTGTTTGTAATTATAACTGTAACCTTTTTCCTTATGAGAATGATACCCGGTGGGCCTTTTACAGGTGAAAAAACACTACCTGAACAGATTTTGAAAAATTTAAACGAAAAATATGGCTTAAATCAGCCAATTGGTGTTCAATATGTAAAATATCTAAAAAGCCTTCTTCATGGTGATTTAGGAATTTCAATGAGAAACCAGGGAAGAACAGTAAATGAGATTATTGCTGAAACATTTCCGGTTTCCGCGAAGATTGGTATTATAGCGATAATTGTGAGTCTATTGGTTGGGATTCCTTTGGGAATTTGGTCGGCTGTGAACCAAGGAAAGTGGCAAGACCATCTTTCAATGGTGTTAGCTACAATATTTATAACAATACCTGGCTTTGTTCTTGCAATAATTTTAATGTACATCTTTGGTGTGAAGCTTCAACTTGTGCCTATAATGGGTTTAGATGAACCAAGAAGTTATATTCTGCCGGTGATAACCTTGGCAGCATATCCAATATCTTTTATTGCAAGGCTCATTCGAAGCAGTATGCTTGAAAGTTTGTCCCAAGACTATATAAGAACTGCAAGGGCTAAGGGACTTTCTAATTTTAAAGTTGTGTACAAGCACGCATTGAAAAACTCTTTAATTCCTGTTGTAACATATTTGGGACCGCTTATTGCAGGTGTTTTGACAGGTAGTTTCGTGGTTGAAAAGATTTTCTCAATACCGGGAATGGGAAGATTTTATGTTGATAGTATCTCAAATAGAGACTATTCGCTTGTAATGGGAACTACAATATTCTATGCTGCATTTTTAATATTTATGAATCTTATTGTTGATATCATCTATGTATTTATAGACCCACGTATTAAACTTGAGGACTAATTTTAAGGGGGCAAAGAAAATAATGGAGAATATATCAAGAGAACTTTTTGTGCCAATTTCAAAAGAAGAAAAACAGCTTGATACAATAGTTCGTCCAAGCATGAGTTATTGGCAAGATGCTTGGAGAAGACTCAAAGCCAACAAGGTTGCAATGGCTTCTATGTGGGCAATAGTGTTTTTTATAGTCCTTGCAATAGTTGGGCCAATGGTTATGCCATACAGGTATGATGAGCAGCTTCGTGGGCAGGAGGCGTTAGGACCATCACTGAAACACTTATTTGGAACTGACGAGTTGGGAAGAGACCTTTTCGTAAGATGTTTGTATGGCATGAGAATTTCCTTGTCCATCGGTATAGTTGCGACAATTATAAATATTGTGATTGGTGTATTGTATGGCGGGATTTCAGGGTACATAGGTGGAAAAGTTGACAATATAATGATGAGAATAGTTGATATTTTATATAGCGTGCCCTTGATGATTTATGTAATTCTTCTTTCAGTTTCATTAAAACCTGCATTGGAGAAATTGTTTGACAAATACTCTTTTTTAAGCGGTCTTCAAACAGTAGGAGCACCACTTGTTTGTATCTATATTGCCTTGGGATTAACATATTGGATATCAATGGCAAGAATTGTTCGTGGCGAAATTTTAAGCCTAAAACAGCAAGAGTATGTTACTGCTGCGAAGACAATTGGTGCAAGTGGATGGAGGATTTTACTAAGGCACCTTATTCCAAACAGCATGGGTTCAATCATTGTTACGGCTACGCTGCAGATTCCAAGTGCTATTTTTACTGAGTCTTTCTTGAGCTTTATAGGACTTGGCGTTGATGCACCTGTTCCATCGCTTGGCTCTCTTGCATCTGATGGTATAAATGGCTTTATATCATACCCTTACAGACTATTTTTCCCGTCGCTCTTGTTGTGTTTAATAATATTGGCATTTAACCTGTTTGGCGATGGACTTAGAGATGCACTTGACCCATGAATGAGAAAGTAATTATCTTCATAACTAATAGAATTTGAGGTGAAAGAAGTTGGCCAATAAACTGCTTGAAGTGAAAAACTTAAAAACCTCATTTTTTACACATGTTGGAGAAGTTAAGGCAGTAAACGATGTTTCGTTTGATGTATATGAAGGACAGACGGTAGGCATTGTAGGTGAATCTGGAAGTGGCAAGAGTGTAACATCAATGTCTATTATGAGACTTATTGCCCCGCCGGGCAAAATAATAGATGGTCAGATTATATTTGAAGGAAAGGACCTTTTAAAGCTATCCGAGAAAGAGATGAGAGATGTAAGAGGAAATAAAATCAGTATGATATTCCAAGACCCAATGACCTCTTTGAATCCTGTTTTCACAATAGGAAATCAGCTAATTGAAGCTATAAAGATTCACAATAAAGTTTCAACTGCCGAGGCTAAAAAAAGAGCAGTTGAGATGCTAAGATTAGTTGGAATTCCCAGTCCAGAAAGAAGACTTTCACAGTACCCGCATGAGTTTTCAGGTGGTATGCGTCAGAGGGTAATGATTGCAATGGCACTGTCTTGCAATCCAAAGCTTTTGATTGCAGATGAGCCAACAACTGCTCTTGATGTTACTATACAGGCACAGATATTAGACCTTCTAAAGAAGCTTCAGCAGCAACTAAAAATGTCTATAATACTTATCACACATGACCTTGGAGTTGTTGCTGATATATGCCAAAAGGTTATTGTTATGTATGGTGGGATAATTGTTGAAGAAGGAAGTGTTGATGATATCTTCTACAATCCAAAACATCCTTATACATGGGGACTTCTAAGATCTGTGCCAAAGATGCACTTGGGACTCAAGAAAAGGCTTGTTCCTATTGAAGGACAGCCGCCAGACCTTTTAAAACCACCAAAAGGATGTCCTTTTGCACCAAGGTGTGATTATGCAATGAAGGTGTGCTTAGAGGTACGGCCACCACTTTTTAATGTAGGGGATGGGCATCAGGCAAGGTGTTGGCTCAATCATGAATATGCTCCGCAAGAGTTACTAAGCAGTGCAAAGGTAGTAAATGAATAAAAACTGGGCCTAAGATTTTGTATTTGTCAATTTACCTAAAGAGGTAGGTGAAAAAATTGGATGAAATCCTTATTGAAGTAAAGAACCTTAAAAAATATTTTCCAGTAAGAAGTGGATTCGGCAAAAGGGCTTATATCAAGGCAGTAGACAATGTTAGCTTTTTTATAAAAAAAGGCGAAACGCTTGGGCTTGTGGGAGAAAGTGGATGTGGAAAGTCTACCACAGGAAGGACAATAATTAGACTTTATGAGCCAACAAGTGGTCAGATTATATTCAAAGGTGAAGATATAACAAAAAAAGACATGCTTCCTTACAGAAAATACATGCAGATGATCTTCCAAGACCCGTATGCATCACTAAATCCGAGAATGACTGTTGGAGATATAATAGGTGAGCCGCTTGAAATCCACAATATTGCAAAAGGCAATGAGAAAAAGGAAAGGGTCCAAGAACTGTTGAGGCTTGTTGGATTAAATAGCGAGCATGCAAATAGATACCCTCATGAATTTTCTGGTGGGCAGAGACAAAGAATAGGTATTGCAAGGGCATTGGCTGTTGAGCCTGAGTTTATAATCTGTGATGAGCCAATATCAGCACTTGACGTTTCAATTCAGGCTCAGATTGTAAATATGCTTGAAGACCTGCAGCAAGAGCTTGGGTTAACCTACCTATTTATTGCACATGACTTGTCAATGGTAAAGCATATAAGCAGTCGAGTAGGTGTTATGTACTTAGGAAAACTTGTTGAACTGGCAAGCAGCAATGAACTATATGAAAAGCCTCTTCATCCTTATACACAAGCGTTGCTTTCTGCAATACCTATTCCTGACCCAAAGATTTCAAGAGAACGAACAAGAATCATATTAGAGGGTGATGTTCCAAGCCCGCTAAATCCGCCAAGTGGTTGCAGGTTCAGAACAAGGTGCAAATATGCATTTGACAGGTGCAAGGAAGAAGAACCACAGCTAAAAGATGTTGGTTCTGGTCATTACGTAGCCTGCCATCTGATGGATAGAAAGTAAAGGTGGGCTACGTAAAGATAAATAAAAAAATTTCTTTTCAAGGAGGAGGATTTTTTATGAAAAAGCGTCTTATTGCCGCGTTTATACTTGTTATGTTTTTGGTGACAGGCCTATTTATTAACTCAAATTACAAATCAACAGAAGCTGCGGCAAAGCAGGTTTTGACTTACATCAATGGTGCTGAACCAAGGTATTTAGACCCAGCTTTAAATAATGCGGTTGATGGAGCAAACATCATCATTAATGTGTTTGAAGGTTTAACAAGAGTTAATGTAAAAGGCGAAACAGTGCCGGGCATGGCTTACAAGTGGACAGTATCAAAAGATGGTCTTACTTACACCTTCTACTTAAGAGATGCAAAGTGGTCAGATGGCAAACCTGTTACAGCATATGACTTTGAGTATGCATGGAAAAGAGCATTAGACCCAAAGACAGCATCAGAATATGCTTATCAGCTTTATTACATCAAGAATGGTCGCAAGTTTAATGAAGGTAAGGCAAAGGCATCTGATGTTGGTGTTAAGGCTTTAAATGCAAAGACTCTGCGAGTAACATTAGAAGCGCCAACACCGTACTTTATTGATTTGACAAACTTCCCAACATATTTCCCTGTGAGAAAAGATATAGTAGAAAAGTATGGTAACAAATGGGCAACAAATCCAAAGACATATATAGGCAATGGTCCATTTATAATGACAAAGTGGGTTCATAACTCATACATTGAGTTCAAGAAAAACCCAAAATATTGGGATGCAAAATCAATAACACTTGAAAAGATTGTATATAAACTTTCAGAAGATGATAAAGCAAACCTCTTAGCATATGAGGCAGGACAAGTTGACGGTGCAGAATCTGTTCCAACAGAAGAGATACCAAGATTACTCAAAGAGAAAAAGCTAAAAGTATGGCCTCTTCTTGGAACATACTACTATGATGTTAACTGCAAAGTAAAACCATTTAATGACAAAAGAGTAAGAGCAGCTCTTTCACTTGCTATTGACAGGACTTATATTGTAGAGAATATAGGAAAACTTGGTCAAAAACCAGCAACTGGATTTGTACCATATGGAATTAAAGGTATTTCAAAAGATTTTAGAATAGAGAGTGGTAATTATCTGCCAGTGAGAGCAGATTTAGCAAAAGCTAAGAAACTTTTGGCAGAAGCAGGTTATCCAAACGGTAAAGGTTTCCCAGAAATTGAAATTATCTACAACACAAACGAGGGACATAAGAAAATTGCAGAGGCTATTCAGAATATGTGGCAGCAGCTTGGTATCAAAGTCAAACTTTCCAATATGGAATGGAAAGTACTGCAAGACAGAAGACAGAAGAAAGACTACATGGTTGCAAGAGATGGTTGGATAGGCGACTATGTTGACCCAATGACCTTCTTAGATCTATTTACATCATACAGCGACAACAACAACACAAATTGGAGCAACAAGAAATATGATGAGCTTATCGACAAAGCAAAGAGAACAACAGACAGAAAACAAAGAATGAAATACATGATGGAAGCAGAAAAGATTTTAATGGAAGATTATGCTGTTATTCCAATTTACTTCTATGTAAAAGGACAGCTTCTTAGAGACTACGTAAAGAACTACTACATCTCACCACTTGGATTTAACTACTTCATGTATGCTAAGATTGTAAAGTAAGAGAAAATGGAGTAAAATATAAAGGGAAGAGCTATTCAACAGTTGTAAATAGCTCTTCCCTTTTTGCTTTAGATGGCATTGCCTTTTTAAAAATAAAAAAAGGCAGGTGATGTGATTTGATTCAAAGAAATTTAAAAAAGAGTATGAGTTTGATAGTTCTCATTGGTTTTTTAGCGTTTTTGCTTCAAGGCTGCTCAAGCAGTGCAGATGATATCAACAAAAAGGTAAGGATTGTCCTTGTTGGCAATTTTATAGGGGATGAAAATGCTCAAAAATTGATTTCTGAGCTTGAAAAAAAGTCAGGCGATAAAGTTTACATTGACCAGATTCTCTACACAGGAGATACTCCTAAATCTGAACAAGAATTTGCGTTTATGCAAAAACTCATGGTAATGCTTGCAGCAGGTGAAGGTGATATATATGTCCTTGATAAAAAACTCTTTACAAACTATGCTCAAAATGGAGCATTCTATTCACTAAAATCTTTTGTAAGCAAGAATAAGCTAAATAAATTTATTGATGATACATGTTATGTTAAAGAAAAAGACAAATCTGCAAAAGACTTGTATGGCATTAAGGCAGACAATGTTCAGATACTTAAAAAATATGGGTTTGATACAAAGAACAAGTACATTGCTATTTACGTAAGAAGCAATAAGTTTTCACGTGCACAAAAGGTACTGCTTGCTCTTCTAAATAGTAAGTAAGTAGTTCACAACAAGGTATATTCCATAAAAAATACACTTTTCTGATGCATCAAAAGATGGTGAGTGCAAGGGATTTTCCCCTTTGCCATTTTCTTTTATTCCAAGCCTAAAATAAAAAGAGGGTACTTGTTTACAATAGAATGCAAAGTCTTCGGCGGTAAAGCTCATTTCAGCCCTCTTTACATTTTCCTTACCCAATATATTTTCAGCAGATTTTGAGAATTCTGCTGCAATCTTAGAGTCATTTATCAAAGGTGGATATTGGAAATAATAGTTTATATCTACCTGTACATTGTATTTCTCAGCTGAGCACTTTGCTAATTTTTTTATGTTCTCGTAAATAAAATCTTGGACTTTAGTATCAAATGTTCTCACAGTACCTTTTATTTTACATGTATTTGCAATCACATTATAAGTTTCGCCACTGCTAATGGACGAAAAGGATATATGAAAAGGAGAAACTTTTTTGGAGAATGCTGAAAAAAAGTTATTTGCACTCTGTATAAAGTCTATTGCAGGATAAATAGGGTTTTTAGTAAGCTCTGGCATGGCTGCATGTCCACCTTTTCCAATAAATTCTATTTCAAAATCATCAACACTTGCCATAATAGCCCCACTTGATACTTCAATCATTCCAACATCAAGTTTTGGCCAAACATGAAAACCTATCATTTTTTTTACATTTGGATTCTTCAATCCACCTTCTTCAATTACTTTTTTAGCACCGCCAGGTCCTTCTTCGGCAGGTTGGAAAATAAATTTTACACACCCTGTATAGCCAATGTCAATTAAGGTCTTTGCAATGCCAAGTACAATTGCCATATGAAAGTCATGACCACAGCAGTGTCTTGGTTTTCCTTCAACTAATATTGCATCCATATCAGCCCTGACTGCTACACATTCATCCGAATTATTTATAATTCCAATTACACCTGTTTTTGCAACAGGAAAGTTTTCTATTCCCCATTCAGTCAATTTTTCTCTTATGTATTTTTGTGTTTTATATTCCTCAAACGATAGCTCAGCTATGTTGTGCAGTTCTTTTCGGATATTTTCAAAAAGGTTCATATTTTTCTCAATTACTTCTTTAATTTTATTAGTTTGCAAGCTCATGACCTATTCACCGTCCTTTTGTAAAATAAGTTTTAGAGCATCTCTTATCTTCTCAATTCCAATTTGAAGTTCCACGTCACTACAGTTTAAGAAGCTCACTCTAAAGAAATTTATAGAGTTTGGCTTGTGATAAAAACATGTATGGGGTTGTATAAACACTTTCTCAGCTTTCAGTTTATTGTAAATATACGCTGATGAGATTTTTGGTGGAAGCAAGAATGATACAAATATACCTTTTGGACTCTTAGTAAATAGTCTACTTGCCAGATCGTATTTTACTATTAAATCTAAAAACAATTTTTGCTTTTCTTGGATGTAAGATTTAAGTTTTTGAATGTACAAATCAAAATGATTTTTCAAAAAATCTGCAAAACACACCTGGATAAATAGAGACGTTGAGATATCTGCTGTAGATTTGTAATAAGCCACTTCATCTGCAAACTCTGCTGGTGATACCACAAATCCAATCCTCAGCGCTGGCATTGTAAGAGTTGAAAAACTTTTGATGTAAAATACCCTGTCATGTCTGTCATAAGCCTTTATAGGGAAATTTCCCTCTTCTACTACTACATCGCTAAGAAAGTCATCTTCAATAAGATAAAAGTTATATTTTTCGGCAATATCACACAAATATCTTTTGTATTCTTCAGTATAAGAAATACCAGTTGGGTTTTGGGAAAAAGGAATTATGTAAAAAGCTTTTGGAGAAAATTTTTTGACATAGTCTTCAATTTGCTCCATCTGGTCTATATCAATTCCTATAACATTCAAGTGCATGTTACTAAAAATATGGTATGCACCCAAGTATGAAGGATTTTCCATAAATATGGTATCACCTGGTTTTAAAAGGCTTTTTGTTGTGATTTCTATCCCTTGTTGAGCACCAGATACAATTATTACATTTGAAGGATCAGTATAAACTTTAAATTTTTTTAAGTAATTTTCAACAAGGTACTCTTTCAATGGATTTTTAAATGGTTCAATATAGTCAAAAATCTGTGGTCCAAAGCTTTCAATTGCACTATTTATAGACCATTTAAATTGTTCAATTGGATACAAGCTATATGGCAGTTTTGAAGAAGAAAAGTTTATAAACTCACTTGACGGCGTGCTTAAAATCTCCTCTTCAAATATTACCTTGTCCTGATATTCGTTATAAACAACGTAATGTCCACTTCCAGCAACTGCCTTAATATACCCCTCGAGTTGCAACTGATTCAAAGCCTTTGTGACAGTGGAAAGATTAACATTTAAAGTCTTGCAAAGTTGACGAACAGAAGGCAGTTTTTGCATGTAGCTGTACTCACCAGATAGAATCTTTTCTTTGAAAGCTTCATAGATCTGAATGTAAAGTGGCTTTTTTGAGTCTTTATCAAGCTGTATCGATACACACATGGTCATCCTGCCTTTACACAAAGTTTATTTTAATTATAATAAAATGGACAAAAGAGTTCAATAAATTATATCGATACGGAGGTGCAATTTCATGAGCGAGGTTGTAAATGAAAGATATGAGCTCAATAAGAACCTTGCCCAGATGTTAAAAGGCGGTGTTATTATGGATGTGACATCGCCAAGGGAGGCAGAGATTGCAGAAAAAGCAGGTGCTGTTGCTGTAATGGCACTTCAAAAGGTTCCAGCAGATCTGCGCAAAGAGGGCAAAGTTGCAAGAATGGCAGACCCAAAAATTATTTTAGAGATTAAGAAGGCTGTTTCAATTCCTGTTATGGCAAAGGTGCGAATTGGACATTTTGTTGAAGCCCAGATTTTAGAAGCTTTAGGTATTGACTATATTGATGAAAGTGAGGTCTTAACGCCTGCTGATGAGGAGCACCATATTGACAAGTGGAAGTTTAAAGCTGCTTTTGTATGTGGTGCAAGAGATTTAGGAGAGGCACTCAGAAGAATCCAAGAAGGTGCGTCCATGATACGAACAAAAGGTGAGGCTGGAACAGGAAATGTTGTTGAGGCGGTAAGACATTTAAGAAGAATTAACAAACAGATTGCATACGCAGCATCTTTAAATGAGGATGAGCTTTATGCATATGCAAAGGAATTAGGTGTATCATATGAGCTTTTGAAAAAAACTGCTGAGCTAAAAAGACTTCCTGTTGTAAACTTTGCAGCAGGTGGAATTGCAACACCGGCTGACGCAGCTTTAATGATGCAGCTTGGAGCAGATGGTGTATTTGTTGGCTCTGGAATATTTAAGTCAAAAAATCCCGAAAAAAGAGCAAGAGCAATTGTAATGGCAACAACCTACTACAATGACCCCAAAATCTTAGCAGAGATTTCTTATGACCTTGGTGAAGAGATGGAAGGAATTGATTTAAGAAATCTTTCCCAGAATGAACTTTTGCAGTTTAGGGGGAATTAAAAATTGAAAAAAATTGGAGTATTAGCATTTCAAGGTGGAGTCATTGAGCATGTAAAAAAGATTGAAGAAATAGGACACATACCAGTTTTGGTAAAGAAAAATGAAGATTTAGATGGAATAGATGGTTTGATTTTGCCAGGCGGTGAGAGCACAACCATAGGAAAATTTTTAATAGAAACTGGGGTAAAGGAGAAAATTTTGAGCTTGGCAGAACAAGGTATGCCAATGTGGGGAACATGTGCGGGTGCAATACTTCTGTCAAAGACCATAAAAAATCAGGGAAGTGGTGTTTTGCCACTACTTGACATAGTAATTGAAAGAAATGCTTACGGAAGCCAGCTTGACAGCTTCAAAAAAGAAGTTTTTGTGCTAAGGTTTAATAAGACAACTGAATGTGTATTTATAAGAGCACCCAAGATAGTTGATGTTGGCTCAAATGTAGAGGTTTTGGCACAGCTTGACACCCCTATTGCTGTGTTGCAAGGAACTATTTTGGCAACAACATTTCATCCTGAACTCACATCTCAAAATTATTGGCATTCTTTCTTTGTTGAGAATGTGATAAAATAAATTTAAAGTTCTTCTTTTTCTTTTTCCTTTTTTCTTTTAAAATTTTCTTCCGGTTCAAAAAATAAACAAAAGCCAGCGTTGTATTTTGACGGTGGGCAAATATGGGTTTTAATACAATATCCATCCTTTTGATATTTACATGGATATGAGCAGTTAATAAAACTCATGTTTTGTCCCCTCCCGTTTTTATTTTTTGTAGTTTTGCGAATAAAATTTAAGTAATTTTTAAGCAAAAAGGGGAATAATTTCAGGAATGATATTTAATATTGGGATTGACATTATTGAGGTTGAAAGATTTAAGAATATAAAAAGATTTGATGCTTTTTTGAAGAGGGTATTTACTCAAAAAGAACTTGAGTATATAAGCTCAAAAAATTTCAATCTGCTAACAATAGCAGGGTATTTTGCAGCAAAAGAGGCTGTGGCAAAAGCACTTTCCACAGGCATTGTATTTGGATTTAAAGATATTGAGATACAAAAGGATACAAATGGGTGTCCAAAGGTGAAGCTTTACAACAGAGCCAAAGAGATTTGTGAGAATTTAAAAATTACAAATATTGTCTTGAGCATCTCACATCAAAACTCGGTGGCAGTTGCCTGTGCAATTGCCGAAAAAGAGGAGTGAAATTTGCATGTATGTATTAACTTCTGAACAGATGAAGCAAATAGATAAAAAAGCAACAAGCGAGATTGGAATTCCTGAAGTAGTGTTGATGGAGAATGCAGGCTTTTGTGTATTTGAGGAAATTAAAAGAGATTTAGGTGATTTAAAGCAAAAAAGGATTGCTGTTTTTTGTGGCAAAGGGAATAATGGGGGAGATGGTTTTGTAGTTGCGCGGTATCTTTTAGAACAATCAGACAATGTTCAGATTTTTATATTTGATGAGAATGTAAGTGCATCTTCGAAGGTTTTTTTAAACATATTAAAAAACTTAAGTGCAAACATTCAAGTACTAAATGAAGAGCTTCTGGCGCGACTTTATCATGAGAGATTTGACATTATCGTTGATGGGATATTTGGAATAGGTCTTGTAAGAGATGTTGAGGGCTTGTACAGAAAGGTAATTGAGTATATAAATTCTTCGAAAGCCTATGTTTATTCTATCGACATTCCAAGTGGAGTTTGCTCTGACACAGGACAGATAAAAGGAGTTGCAGTGAAAGCAAACAAGACAATTACTTTCATGTATCCTAAAATTGGAAACATCCTTTATCCTGGGGCTTATTTGTGTGGTAAACTTATAGTAAAAGACATTGGTATCCCTGAAAAGGTTGTAGAGAAGATCAGTACAAAAATTTTGAGCAGAGAAGAACTAAATATTGAAAAGCTTTACCGCTACCCTGATACACACAAAGGAGACTACGGAAAAGTGGGAGTTGTAGCAGGTTCAAAATTCTTTCCTGGTGCCTCTGTGCTTTGTGCAAATGCTTGTGTAAAAAGTGGGTGTGGGCTATGCTTTTTATTCTCACCAATTGAGAGTCTGAGTCTGCACAATTTTAGAAATCCAGAAATAATCACAGTAGCGATTGAAAGCAAGGATGGAGTAGTAACTTTTGAGGGTTTTAAAGAGAAAGAGGAGTTTTTGAAAAGGTTAGATGTTATTGCGTTTGGATGTGGGCTTACCAGTTCTGTAGAAGTTGAAAAGATATTGATTCATATTTTAAAAAGCTTTCAAATACCTATTGTAATAGATGCAGATGGTTTGAATGTTTTGGCAAATAATAAAGAAGCTCAAACACTTTTGCACGAATACAAGGCACCCAAGATATTGACTCCACATTACAAAGAGGCCTCAAGGATACTTAGCTGTGATGTTTCTGAGGTTGCTAAAAACCCGCTTGACGTAGCCCTTCAACTTTCAAAAAAGTTTGACTGTGTATGCATTTTAAAAGGTGCAAGGACTATAATTACAGATGGCAACAATATATACATCAATATACTTGGAAATCCTGGTATGGCGAAGGGTGGAAGTGGTGATGTTCTAACTGGTATAGTTACTGCAATCCTTGCACAAGGATATAGTGGTTTAGATGCAGCAAAACTTGCTGTTTATCTGCATTCACTTTCTGCTGATATTTTGCTTGAAAGAAAGTCAATGCAGACCATCTTGCCTTCAGAAATAATTGAGAATCTTGATTTTGCATTTAAGCGAGTAATTGAAGGTTAATTATATAAGAGAATGTGGAAGAGGTTTTGTTATGTATTTTTTATACTCTTGATTTTCATGTTACTTACCTCTTGTAAGAGTAGAAATAGTCAAGGTACACTTAAGATCTATCCAGATTACATTGCAAAAGGATTTGTGGAAATAACTTCAAACAAAATGGTTTCAAAATACTTTTTTTTCGAACAAAGAATAAATGGAAAAGTTGAGGCAGAGTTTCAGAAAGATAAGAGAAAGATAAAAATAACTAAGGAAAATGGAAAGGTTATATTAGAAGGCAAAGATCTAAAAAACATTGCAGAGGATATTTTTTTGGAATACTATATTGATAAGCTTATAAATAGCGAAAAATATTCTATTGTAAAACAGGAAAAATCCACAATAATCACAATTGAATTAAAAGATGATATTAGGTATTTGCATTACTACTTTGAGGATGAGAGGTTAAAAAAAATAGTTGTAATTTATCAGGATGCAAGATTTATAAAGACAATCTACCTGACAGAGTATAAAAAATACAGAAAGGGATGAAAGGAAATTGTCTCTTTACAGCCGTGTATGGGCAGAGATAAATCTTGACAACCTCATATACAATGTTAATAACATCAAAGAAAAGATTTCGCCAAATACTCAGATTATGGCTGTTGTTAAAGCCGATGCATATGGCCACGGAGCAATTGAAGTGTCAAGGGTTTTAGTCAAAAACGGAATTAACATGCTTGCTGTTGCAATAATAGACGAGGCTTTGCAGCTTAGGCACTATAATTTTGACATTCCTATTTTGATATTAGGATTTACTCCTTTTGAATTATCTGAACAGGTTGTTGAAAATGACATTAGCCAAACAGTGTACACATTTGAGCAAGCATATTATCTAAATGAGGCTGCTAAGAAAATAGGGAAAAAGGCAAAGGTACATATCAAAGTTGATACTGGTATGGGAAGAATTGGATTCTTGTGCACCAAAGAAAGTATCGAAGCAATAATCAGAATTGCAAGCCTTTCACACATAGAACTTGAAGGTATATTTTCACACTTTTCATCAGCTGATGACCCACACTCTGATAATTTTACCTATGAACAGTTTTTAAAATTTGAAAACTTTGTGAAAGAACTAAATAAAAATGGGGTATACTTTAAATATAAGCATATTGCAAACAGTAGCGCGGCAATCCGTTTCCCCCAGTATCAACTTGATATAGTAAGGCTTGGTCTTGTACTTTATGGACTTTATCCAAGCGAAGCAGTAAAAACAGAGATTTCCTTAAAGCCTGTTATGTCTGTCAAGGCAAAAGTAATCAATGTAAAGGAGGTGCCAGAAGGGTATCCTATAAGCTACAACAGAAGGTACGTGACTCCTTGCAAGAGCAAGATTGCTACGATACCTATCGGATATGCTGATGGTTTTACAAGAGTTGGAAGTGAAAAAAGATGTGTTCTCATCAATGGAGAGTATGCAAAAGTTGTAGGGAATGTGTGCATGGACCAGTGCATGGTGGATGTCACTCATATTAAAGATGTCAAGATTGGCGATGAGGTTGTAATTATAGGGAAGCAAGGGAAAAATGAGATTACAGCAGATGATTTAGCATCGCAAATTGGCACTATAAACTATGAAGTGATATGCTCTGTCAGTAAGAGAATTCCACGTGTTTATATTAGGGATGGGCGAGTTGTCAAAATATTAAACTACATCTTATGAAAAATTTACATTGATTTAAAGCACCAAAAAAATTTATAATGAAGATAAGCTCATCCGCTATACCTTATAAATATGTTTTTATATTTTGTTTTGCAAGGGGGAAATTAGATGCCGCAAATACGTATTGTGAAATATCTTTTGCAATATCGCGGTGGAGATTTTTATGATGATGGATTTATAAAACCTTTTGCGATAAAAAGAAGGATGAGGAAAATTGAAAAGGAACTTGAGAGTTGTTATAAAAAGTATGCAGATTTAAACAGGACAATTGCAAATGAATGGTTAGCTCTTGACTTTGAGGGACTTGTAAAGTATGAAAATATAATATATGATGATTTATACCATGATTTTTATAAATTTGAAGAAGGTAGGGTAGCGGAGAGTGGAAAAAGTGCTGCAACAACATCAAAACCAAAATCAGACATTTGAAATTAAAAGAGGAGACATATTCTATGCCGACCTTGCTCCGCATGTTGGGTCTGAGCAAGGTGGCATACGGCCTGTACTGGTAATTCAAAATGACATAGGAAATAAATACAGTCCAACAGTAATTGTTGCTGCGATAACCTCGCAGATTGGCAAGGCAAAGTTTCCAACTCATGTTGAAATTCATGCAGGAGAGTTTGGCCTTACAAAAGACTCTGTTATTTTGCTTGAGCAGATAAGAACAATTGACAAGGTAAGGCTAAAGAACAAGGTTGGAAAGCTCTCTGATGAAGTTATGGAAAAGGTAAATCAAGCAATTTTAATTAGCCTTGGATTGATAGACTGGACAGCGGAGGGATACGATTGGAAAAAGAAAGAAGGCGCTGGTATAAAAAAGGCATAAACGTTATAGTTATTGCCATTGTGGTAATAGTATTGGGTGCAGGAGTAATTTTTGCAAGCAGTCAGTCAATTGACAATAATGCTCTTATAACATACGGATTTTTTAAAAAGCAACTCGACCAGCTAAAAACTTACATAGATTCAAAGATAAATGAATTAGATAGTAAAATCAGCAAAGCAAGTAATACTTCACAGAATAGTACAGATGTGATCCAGCTCCAAAAACAGCTTTCTAATTTGAATTTAGAAGTGGAAAAACTAAGAAAACAAGTGTCTGATTTAGAAGCCAAGTTAAAAGTTCAAGCACAAGGACAAGGTCAGGCGAAAAGTGAGTTTGCTTTGACAAAAGGATATGAAATAGTAAAAGTGCCAAAAGGAAAAGTTATTGTCTTTGATGCCTCAACTGAGTTTATTTTAAGGGTGGGAAAAGCAACTGCTACTGTTCCGAAAGGAGCATCTTTAATTGATCTAACAGCGGCAAAGGATATTGGAAATAATCAACAAATATCCAAAAATCATTTAGTCCTAATTGTCAAAAACGATGGCAGGGGATTTAAAGCAATTGATGATGTATGGGTAATAGTAAATGGCGGTTATAAAATAAAGTAGCAGGAGAGTAGAAGAGTATGGATGTAAGTATAATTTCAGCGGTTGTAGCTGGTTTTTTGTCTTTTTTCTCACCTTGTATTCTTCCCCTTGTCCCTGTTTACATTCTTTATATTTTTTCACAAAGAGGCAGTAAAACCAAAAATGCCTTTTTATTTGTCTTAGGATTTAGTATAGTATTTGTAGGGCTTGGGATCTTGGCATCGCTATTTGGAGTAGCGTTTTCGCAATATAAGTGGGTTATTGTAAAAATAGCGGCAATAGTTTTAATTTTGATGGGTCTAGTGATGCTTGATTTGTCACCAGATTTTTTAAAAAGGTTATTTATACCCATAGGTGGTAACGGTAATTATCAAAAAGAAAGAATTCCACTGATTTTGGGTATGCTTTTGAGTATTAGCTGGACACCTTGTGTAGGACCAATTTTAGCATCAATTTTGAGTTTAGCTGCTGTGCAGAAGACTTTTGTAAAAGGGGTGATGCTTTTAGTATTTTATTCAATTGGTTTTGCCATGCCATTTTTGTTAACTTCTCTTTTTATAGAGAGAATTAAAGTTTTTTTTGATTTTATAAATAGGCATGTCAAAGTAGTAGAGTATTTAACAGGTATTTTTATGATAATTTTTGGAATCCTTGTATTTTTTGATAAGATAAATCTTTTAAGATGATAAAAATTTAAAACAGGGGGTAACTATTACATGTTGAATCAAAGGGCAAAAAATGTTATCTTTATATTAGTTGTTGCAGTACTCATTGCTCTTTTAGTCTATCAATTTATTCCACGGACAAAGTCACAAGTAAGAGTAAATGGTGCTATTGAGTTTAAGCTTGAATCTGTCGATGGCAAGGAATATTCGATCTCAAGTTTTAGAGGCAAAAAGGTGATTTTGAACTTTTTTGCTACTTGGTGTCCACCATGTAGAGCTGAAATTCCTGACTTTGAAAAGTTCCATAAAAGTAACAAAGACATTGTTTTGATCGGGATAAAATATTCAAGAGGATAGAAATACAGTCAAAGAGTTTTTAAAATCAATGGGTGTAAGTTACCTTGTTTTGCTTGACAAAGATGGCAAAATTGCATCCAATTTTGGGATAGAGGGGATACCAACCACATTTCTATTAGATGAAAATGGCAGAGTAGTAGCAAAAAATGTTGGTATGATGACATATGACGAGTTAGATAAATTTGTAAAACAAAGTAAAAAGGACTGAAGAAAGATGCTTTACAATGAGAGACTTCTTTATGGCGATTTATGGGTTGAATTAAATGGTTCGCTGGCATCAGTTGGTATTACAAAAAATTTAGAAAGAGAACTTGGTGATATTGTTATATTCGAATTCTTGAAGACAAATGGGTATATTCAGCAGGGAGAAGAATTTGCGAGAATTGAGACAATTTACAAAACATATACGTTGAAATCTCCTATCAGCGGCTTTATAAGGCGTGCTAATTGTAAGCTGTGTTACGATCCTACTATATTGAATTTATTTCCGGAAGAGACAGAAATAATTAGTATAGACATAGAGCAACTTGTGTGATATAATGGTGCAAGTGAATATTACAAAATAAAGGGGTTGGAGACACTGATGAGAATGAGTAGAAGAATTGTTGCTATTGTTGTATTGATTGCACTTGCGATAAGTTTGATGCCACTTTATTCACGTGCTGCGGATTTTCCGGTTACAGTAAAAGATGGAAAAGGTAATAGCATTACAGTAAAACAAAAACCTCAAAGAATTCTTTCATTGGCACTTCAGACAGATGAAATTCTTTTGAACATGGTTTCACCAAGCAGAATTATAGGTCTTTCTATATTTGCAGATGATAAGAACAATTCAAACGTTGTGAACTTGGCTAAAAATGTGAAAGGTAGATATTCAAGCAATGACATTGAAAAGATAATTGCTGCAAATCCTGACCTTGTAATTGTTCCCTATTATATAGACAAGTCAAAATATGACCTTTTGAAAAAGGGGCTTAAGTGTCCAATATATGTAAGTTTAAATCCAAATTCGATTTCAAATATCAAAAAGGAGATTATAAATCTTTCAAAGCTAACAGGTGAAATTCAGAAAGGCCAGGCTCTTATAAAGTACATGGATGACAAAATTAACTTTGTCCAAAAAAAGGTAAAATACTTAAGAAAGAAAAAGTATGTGCTTTTCTACACATATTACTTTAACTCAACATATGGAAGAAACACAACACAGCATGAGATTGCAAAATTTGCGGGGGTTATAAACATAGCTGCTGTTGCAGGTTTGAAAGGTTGGCCAACAATTACAAAAGAACAGATTTTAGAGTGGGACCCAGACATTATTGTTATTCCTTCTGCTTCATATAATCCAAAAAAGACTTCTCAGCAATATGTAGAAGAGTTTAAAAAAGACCCTGCTTTTAAGAATCTAAAAGCTGTTAAAAACAACGCAGTGATTATACTTGACGATAGACACGTTCAAACTGTTTCGCATTACATTGTTGAAGGTATTTACGACTTAGCAAAGGCTGCTTATCCATATCTGTTTAAATAACACAAAAGATTTTGAAGTGGTGGTAAGTATTGAAAAAGGTTTTAGTAGTACTGTGCGTAATACTTTTAATAGTATTTGTGGTCTCAATAGGGGTGGGAAGTGTGTTTATCCCTCCCCTTCGTGTTTTAAAGGCACTTTTTTCACTCATTGGTTTTAAAGTAGCTGGGGTCAGCCAGATGGATTTGACAATTATAGGCCAGATTAGACTTCCCAGAATAATAATTGCTATGATTGTAGGCATGAGCTTGTCTGTTGCAGGAGCACTTGTGCAGGGACTTTATAGAAACCCTATGGCAGATCCGGGTATAATTGGAACATCAAGCGGTGCGAGCCTGGGTGCAATTTCTTGTATTGCTCTTTCGTTCAACACCATAAGCATTTTTTATTTACCTTTATTTTCATTTGTAGGTGCACTTGGTATTTCTTTTTTAGTGTACAAGCTTGCAACAAAAGATGGAAAAACTCCCATTTTGAACCTGATATTAATTGGCATTGCTGTATCCACTTTTATATCCTCAATAAATTCCCTTATCCTTTCAAACATCAATCAGTACCAGGTAAGCGAGTATATATTTTGGATGCTTGGCGGGCTTGATAGCCGTAGTTGGACACATGTGAAGATAAGTTTTGTGCCTCTTGTTATTTTGATACTGTGTTCACTTATTTTCGCAAAGAGGATAAACATTCTAATATTAGGAGAAGAAGAAAGCTATACAATTGGTGTCAATCCTGAGAGGCTCAAAAAACAGCTTTTAGTTTTAGTTTCTCTTTTAACAGGGATTGCAGTTTCAGTATCAGGTGCGATTTCATTTGTGGGGCTGATAACACCACATATTTTAAGACTAATTGTCGGAAGTGATTATAGAAAGCTCATTCCTGCTTCAATTCTTGGTGGTGGAATTTTTTTGATTGTGTGCGACACAATTGCAAGAGTGCTGTTTTCACCAATTGAAGTAAAGGTTGGGATTATAACCTCAATTGTGGGTGCACCGTACTTTTTGTACCTTTTAAAAAAGCGCGAGAATGAGGTGACAATTTGATATTATGTCTCTTTATATAGAAAGTCTAAAGTGTGGGTATACAAAACCCATAGTAGAAGTCGAAAATGGAATAGAATTTAAAGAAGGAAAAGTCTATGGGATAGTTGGTCCAAATGGAAGTGGGAAAAGTACATTCATTAAGGCCTTAGCAGGGATTGTTAAAATTTTTGAAGGAAAGGTTTTTTATAATCAAACCGATATATTTTCGCTTTCTGATATTGAACGAGCAAAGATTATATCCTATATGCCCCAAAGTGTATTCTCAAACTTTCCTTTTACGGTGATTGACATAGTAATGATGGGAAGATACCCACACGAAAAGAGTAGGTTTTCAAACGACAAAGAGAGCAAGAAAGTTGCCGAAGAGAAAATAGATATGGTTGAGTTAACAGCAAAAAAGTATTCAAGCATCTTGCAGATTTCAGGTGGTGAGAGGCAAAGAACTTCGTTTGCAAGGGTACTTGCCCAAGAGAGCAAAGTTTTACTTTTAGATGAGCCAAATTCAAACCTTGACATTACACATCAAGAAAAGATTTTAAATATTGTAAAGGATGAAGTGAGATTAGGCAAGATTGCAATAATGGCACTTCACAACATTAAACTCGCGGCGAAGTTTTGTGACATTGTCTTTTTGATGAAAGATGGCAAAATTGTAGACTTTGGAAGGCCACAGGATGTGATAAATGCAGAGAATATAAAAAAGGTGTACAATACCGAAGCAATTGTCTATAGAAATCCATTTGGAATATTTGACATTGAACTAATTCAAAAAGAATATGAAAAGGGTGTTCATGTGCACGTTGTAGCAGGCGGAGGTCAAGGACAAGCAGTTTTTAAACTTTTGGTTGAGATGGGATTTAAGGTTACAACAGGTGTTCTTGCAACAAATGACACAGACTATGAAACTGCTCAGGCACTTTCTATATACACAGTTTTCACAATGCCATTTATGCCAATTGGAGAAGTAGAGTACATTGAAAATGTTGAGCTAATAAAGAAAGCAGATTTTTGTATTTTGTGCGATATTCCGTTTGGAATTCAGAATGTAAAAAATCTTGAATCACTAAGGTTTGCAAAGAAACTATTTATTATAGAACAAGAAGATATTTCAAATCGTGACTTTACAAATGGAATAGCAACAAGTCTTTACAATAGCCTAAAAGAAAAAGCTGTTGTTTTAAATACCTTAGAGGAGCTAAAACACATACTTCAAAGGGAGGAGAAAAAATAATGAATCCAAACAAAAAATGGTGGATTGATATAAATCTTGAAACTTTGAAGAAAAACCTTGAGTTGAGAAATTTTGAATGTTTTATTGTAGACAAAAAAGAGGATATTGTACCTCTTTTAGAAAAAATAATTGAAAAAGGTTCAGTGGTTTCGTGTGGAGGTTCAATGACGCTTTTTGAGTGTGGGGTAATTGATTTTTTGAGAAATGGGAAGTTTAACTTCTTGGACAGGTACAAAGAGGGGTTAAGTGGCGACGAGCTTGGAGAGATTTACAGAAAATCGTTTTGGGCAGATTACTATATTATGTCTTCAAATGCCATAACCCTTGATGGCAAACTTATCAATATTGACGGCAATGGTAATAGACTTGCAGCTTTGATGTTTGGACCAAAAAACGTGATAGTAATTGTTGGGATAAACAAGCTTGTCTTGAATGAGCAGGAAGGAATAAACAGGGTAAGAAACATTGCATCACCTATGAATGCAAAAAGACTTTCAAAGAATACACCTTGTACTTCTTCTGGTAAATGTCATGATTGTTTGAGCCAGGACTGTATATGCAGCCATATTGTTGTCACAAGGAGGCACCCTGTAAAAGGGCGTATAAAGATAATAATAGTAAAAGAGGAGTTAGGATTTTGAGCAGTAATATTTTAGCAACATTCGTGTAACAATTTCGTAAAAAGAGGTTGACGTAATATCGAAATTATAATAAAATAATAACATCAAAATGATTAACAAAAGTGGCTGAATGCATGAGGCAGTTTGTTAAATTTGCCCCATGCAGCGGGAGAACCAGCTTTATTGTGGGGTGAATCGGCAAGCTTTGGCTGCCGTAGGGATGTCCTTCTTGTCCCGAACCCGTCAGCTAATCCCGTAAGCCCAAAAAAGAAGGGAGTTTTTAAATGAATACTAAAGCTTTAATTGGAATTTTGATGTTTTTGCTGCTTATAACATGGAGTAGCAAAGGTTTTGCAAAGACAGCGGAGGCAACAGTTACTGTCAACATCCGAAACAGTCCTTCAACATCATCAAAAGTATTAGGAGTTTTTCCAAAAGGCTTTAAAGCGCAGGTTTTATCATCCACAGGTGGATGGGTTAAGATTTCATTTGATGGTGTTGTTGGGTATGTTAAATCTGATTACATAAAGCTTACAAAAGACAGCAGTACTTCAAATGCAGTAAAAAGTTCTACAAATACAAGGCAAGTAGTTTCTCAGATGCCGATGGCAACCGTTCTAAAAGACAATGCAAGGGTCAGAAGTAATATGTCCACTTCCTCAAAAATACTAAAAACATTGAAGAAGGGTAGCAAGGTATACGTTTTGGCAAGAGAGCGAAACGGTTGGATAAAGGTAAAAACGCTCGATGGCACAGTTGGATATATGGCATATTACCTTTTAAAAATGTCAACAAACCTTACAACAAAGATATCATCACGTGGCAGATATGATAGGGAAGCTCAAGTTGCTTACAATGGCAGTTTAGCTGATAGAATACTTGGGTTTGCTAAAAACCTTTTAGGGATACGGTATCGATATGGTGGTTCATCTCCTTCGACAGGGTTTGACTGTTCAGGATTTGTTCAATATGTGTTTAGAAACTTTGGGATTAGCTTAGAAAGAACTGCAGCTGACATGGCAGCTACAGACGGTGTGAGAATATCATATAATGAGTTAAGACCTGGTGATTTGGTATTTTTTGATACAGACGGTGGTAGAAATTATATCAATCACGTTGGAATTTATCTGGGTGGTGGTAAATATATTCATGCATCGAGTGCAAGAGGCTGTGTTACAATTTCAGACCTTACTTCAAAGTATGGTACATCGTTCATGATGGCAAAAAGAGTGATAAGGTAAAAAGACAAGGGGGTTTTCCAGCTAAAAAGGAAAGCCCCCTTTTTGAGTGCAACCATAGATTATACAAGTATTTTTTTGATTCATTTCTTGCCTTTATTTTTCGTCCTTCTTTACAAGAGGCAGGATTAATCTTTTAACATCATCTTCGCACCTAATCTCCCCAGATACTTTATTGAGTTCCCACTCCTCGTGGTGTACAATCTCACTGCCAGGTAGCAAATTGTAAAGAGGACTTAATGTTTCCATCTCAAGCATGAAATCAGTTGTATATGTTTCATATGAGCACCCAAAATCTGGGTATTCAGCACCTTCTATATGTTTGTAGTATTTTACGAACAGATCTCCGTCATTTAAATAACAAGCCCAACCATCTAAATTTGGATACCCAATTTTAAACGGTGGTTTACAGTCTTTGTCCTGCTTGAGAATAATAAAATCTTCGCCCCAGATAGCTCTGTGGTCGTTAAGTTTTGTGTAAGGCCACATGACAAGCGGAAAACTGGGCAAAAGTCCTGTATCAATTTTTGGAATT
>NZ_APGP01000100.1:0-522 GCF_000404025.1 Caldicellulosiruptor sp. F32 | reverse complement strand
AAAAGAGAAAGAACTTTTATTGGTGGTTTATCAATGGGAGGTTACGGTGCTCTTAGAAATGGGCTTAAATATAACAAGAATTTCATAGGTATAATAGCCTTATCATCAGCACTAATAATTCATAAGATTGCAGGCATTCCTAAGGATTATAGAAATGCTTATGCAAGTTATAACTATTATAGACGAGTATTTGGAGACCTAAACTCTTTAATAGGTAGCGATAAAGATATAAATGCCTTAATTACTAAGCTAAAACAAGAAAAAGGTAGTATTCCGAAAATATACATGGCATGCGGCAAAGATGACTTTTTGGTTCAAGAAAATAGAGATTTATTTAACTTTTTGAAAAATGAAGGTATAGACGTGGTTTATGAGGAAGATGAAGGTGGACATGACTGGGATTTTTGGAACAAATATATCGCAAATGCTTTTGAGTGGATGAATAAGGTTTCTGACTAAATCTTCACAAACCTTGTTTTAAGTTTTACAAATAAATTTGGGGATGAATTAGGTTTTTTTAAC
>NZ_APGP01000099.1:0-1203 GCF_000404025.1 Caldicellulosiruptor sp. F32 | reverse complement strand
TTTTGAAGAAATCAATCCTCTTTTTTGCCTCTCAAGCTGAATTCTAAGGTCAATTACTACATCCTTGTTAGTTACTGCCTCTTCTAAGGATGAGGCAACATTTGCAAACTTGTCTATAAAGGGTGGCAAAAGCGTCTGTGGACCGTATACTGTTATTTCATTTCCAAATTTTTTGAGTCCCCAGATGTTACTTCTTGCAACTCGGCTGTGGAGAATATCGCCAATTATAGCAATCTTGAGATTTTCAAGTTTGCCAAGCCTTTCTCTTATTGTAAACATGTCAAGCAAGGCTTGAGTTGGATGTTCGTTCATTCCATCTCCCGCATTGATAACCGAAAATGAACAGTTTTTTGCTATAAAATGAGCAGCACCTGACACAGAGTGGCGTACAATTAAAACGTCGGTCTTCAAAGCTTCTAAAGTTCTGACTGTGTCCAAGAGCGACTCGCCTTTTTGGACGCTGCTTGTTGCAACAGAAATAGATGTTGTGTTTGCGCTCATGAATTTTGCTGCAAGCTCAAAAGATGTTCTTGTACGTGTACTGTTTTCATAAAAAAGTAGTACAGCAGAATATCCTTGCAGGTGAGGTGTCTTTTTTGTCTCACTTTTTAGAATTAATTTCATATCCTTAGCGAGATTTAAAATCTTTAGTATTTCCTCTTTTGAAAGGTCTTTAAGTCCAAGCAGATGTTTCAAATTATTCACCTCCAAATGCTTATAAAAAAGGTAGGGATAATTCCCTACCCAATCTTATATTTCTGCATTGTTGACAATGCCTGATTCTGAAATAATCTCGTCTTTTGAAACTGTCTTTGCTTCTGGTAAAAGAAGATTTAATATAATCCCAACGAATGTAGCCAGAGCCATTCCTTCAAACTCAATGTTGAAAATCTTAAGTTTTGTGCCTCCAACACCAATTATGAGAATAACTGATGCAATAACCAAGTTCCTGGTTTGAGAAAGGTCCACTTTATTCTCAATCATCATTCTCAAGCCAGATGAGGCAATAACTCCAAAAAGAAGAATGCTAATTCCACCAATAACCGGTGCAGGAATGACCTGTATCAGAGCACCGAGTTTTTGCACAAACGAAAGAAGAATAGCAATTATAGCTGCCCAGAGAATCACCCATGTGCTATAAACCTTTGTTATTGCCATAACACCAATATTCTCTCCATAAGTTGTGTTAGGTGGACCACCAAA
>NZ_APGP01000098.1:0-13950 GCF_000404025.1 Caldicellulosiruptor sp. F32 | reverse complement strand
CGGAGGTTTCAACAGGCGCTCCTGCTGCAACCTTTTCGTACATGTTAATCTTTAATACATCTTCTGGTTTTATTTCTATTGAATGTCCGTCATAAACCATATCAATATGATTTGTATCTACCAGTTTTCTAATCCTGTAGCTTTTGGAACGTCTAAAATCCACAATCTCATACTCTTCAACTTGAGAAGGAAGCATTCTTATATCAAAGTGTGGGAAATCATCAACATTTTCAAATCTGCTATCAAATATTAAAATGCTGTTTCCATCTGTTACAGCACCAAAAGAGCATTTTGGAATTACATTCAAATAGCTTTTAAGCTGTTCAACCCCATAACTTATTCCAGAAAGATATGGCTTTACCTCAAAAATTATAAATGGTACTTTTTCTTTATTTTGGTCATACCTAAACACAACAACATCCACAAATGCAGGTTTTGAAAATATACTTAGCTTGTACTCAACATCAATCAACTCTTCAGGGTATTTGTAAGTTTCAATGAGTTCATTTATTAGCCACTGGCGAACCTCTTCTTCTTTGCAGTAAATGTCTCTGATTTTGTTTATGTATCTGTAATCATCAATTCTTAGCTTGTAAAAACTGCGAAGAATGCATTTAGAATCAATTCGAAGAAGTTTTGTATTCAGCTCACTCAAAAATTTTGATGGTTTTCTTGAGCAGCACAGATACAGCCTTTCGTTTGCTCTTGTCATACCAACATAAAAGAGCTTTTTGTCAGTTGTCTCTTGCAGCTTTGCAACCTCATTGTCTTCACATGATGAGTATGGGATGGTATTGCTGTTAAGTCCAATGATAAAAACCACTTTGAACTCCAAACCTTTCTTTACTGGTCTTGTGATTTTATTATACACCAGAGACAATTTTATTTTAGCACCCATAAAACTTATCAGTACGAATAAGATTTCAGGTGAAGAAGAGAAGATATTAGATATTGTAATTGCGAAATATGAGTAGGTAGGAATGGAAAAGTCATTCTACCCAAAACGTTTTTCAACAAGAGAGGAATTTTAAATTATTTTAATTGTAAATTTCGGAGCATAGAAAGAAGGTTTATATTCTTAAAAATTCATGTAACAGACTGTTTATATCATGGATGTACAAAACAAAAAGATTCACTTTTTCAATAAATTTTACAGAAAATAAGAGAAAGATTAAAAGAAATAAAGCTATATAAGGTTGAGTTTAAAAAATAGCAAGTAATAAAGAAAAATAAAGAAAAATAAGGTAAAATATTGATTGACAAAATTGGATAAGCAAAGTAAGCTTTTAATAAAAAGGTTAAACAAAAAAAGGTTTTAAAAGAAAATATAGATATAACATTAATAAAACATAAACAAAAGGGTATTGTAAAGATAGTAAACTAACAGTAGGTATAAGAGTAAAGAAAATTACTGTTATGTAAGACAAATAAATATTATGAAGTAATAAGGAAGTTTTGTAAAAAGTCTATATTGGACAATATGCAAGCAGTATGGCAAAACCTCTTTTGCGCGCAAAGAGGTTGTATTATAAAAACTAAATAATTTCCATAAGAGGAGGTTTATAAAAATGAAGTATAAAAACAATGTTAGAAAAATTTACATGTTACTTGTTGTAGTTACTATGTTATTATCATCAATATTGTTTGTTATTCCAAGCTCAAGAGCGGATGAAGTATCGACAAATTTAGGTACACAAGCAGAAAATTATGCGGATGAAATTATGAAGGTTCATCTTGAAGAGGTAAAAAAGTATAGGAAGGCAAAGAAATATTTGAAACAATTTTGAAAGACAGCAAGATTAAAGCAAAATATGGGAGTGAAGAGTATTGGAAAAAACTTATTGAGCTTGCAGACCCTGCAGGAGAATTGAGGAAGCAGGATCCAGAAAAGTGGGAAAAAATATATGAGTATGCATATGAATATAGTTTGAAATATGGTAAAAAAACAACAAAGGATAAACAAGAAGATAAAGATGGTTCAATAGGTACAAAAAGTACAACGCCTTTTCCTGGTGGAGGGGGTGGTGCATACAACAGAGATGGAGCAGTAAATTATGCATACACGTATGTATACAACTATAATAAAGCATATCACAAGTTTTCAGCTGATTGTACAAATTTTGTATCACAGTGTTTAAAAGAAGGCGGGGGCATACCGATGGTGGACGAGTGGTGGAATGGATACTGGGATTCAGATTTCAGACCTAAAAGATAAATATCCGAAAGCCCAGTTTAGATATATCCACATAATATATTAATTAAAAATGCAAGGATAGGAATGGTGGCTATAAAAATGAAAAAATTACTTTCAATTTTGATTATAGTGTTAGTCATTTTTGCAGGAGTTGGGGCTTACTACTATATAGTAAAATATACTTTATATGATCCCGTGAAAACTTTAAAAATAAGTGACCCTACAATAAAGATTTATTTTTCATCCAACGAGAGAGAGCCTTTTTATGGAGATAATGATTACAATGGTAAAAAGCCTGATTACAAAAAACATAGGATAATTGAGTATTATGTTGATGCAGCCAATACAGGACCACGATACAAAAATAGTGTTTTATTATAATTCCAATAGTTCCTAAGGAATTTGAAAAGAAATACGTATTAAAAGGTGGCAGAGATTTTATAATTAATTTAAATCCACCTAAAAAAGGCAGAATATTTTATGTACCAGTAAGATATTACTATTTAACTGAAGGAAATCCGCAAAAGGTAAAAGAGATAGTTTCAAAATACAATAAAGCAAAAATAATATGGGAAGAAGGCGGAAAGAAATATGAGAAGATTATTGAGATGAAGGTTAAGATTTTGGACTGATGCAACAGACTATTGTTAAGAGTTGTAATTAAGGAAAAAATATAGCAGGTTTTATTAGGAGAGCCTTAGGTACTGTCCAGAAACATTAATTTTTAATAACCAGAAATCAAGTATTTGATGGCATTAAATGTTAATATCGAACTATGGAGTAAAAAAGCAAGAGGGTTGGCTGGCAATTTTGCTCCAACCCTCTATTATTATCTTCTTAACTTTTCTATGTTGTAGGTGATAAAATTCAAACTCTTTTTTTGATCAAATAGTAAATTTTTTTGGAGTAAGTAAGGAGATTGGATTCAAATGTTTTTGCGTATACTCATGATAAATCTGCAGGGAAAAACATAAAGTTTCTAAACAGATTATATCTTCATCTCTTGACATATAAACATTTGTTTGATATTCTTTATATAGAACATTTTATCGGAGAGAATGAATATTTTATGAGAACAAAAGTTGTTATAAAAAATAAGTTTCGCTTTAGCATTGCATTGCTTATTCTTATGGTATTTGTTATAACAGTCTTGATGATTTCAATTGGAGAAGGGAAGGGCATTGACAAAGAAAAGAATCTAAATTGGATATTTGTGAAGGTAAAAGAGGGAGATTCGCTGTGGACAATTTCAAAGAATTTTGTTGATGATAGCGTAGACATTCGCGATTATATCTCTTTTGTGCGAAAGATAAATAAGTTAGAAAATGCAATTTTGTATCCTGGGCAAGTGTTAAAACTTGTAGATGTAAAAACATACAGACTTCTGTGCACAAAATAAAACCCCCTTATTAGGAGTCCAACACGTCCTGGTTTTCTCCTGAGAGGGGGTTTTTTTCAAAGGCTTTTTTGATGTCATCGTCATTTACATGAGTATAAATCTCTGTTGTGGAGATACTTTGATGACCCAAGATAGTCTGAAGAGACCTTATATCAACTTTGCCGTGCCTATACATAAGTGTTGCTGCCGTGTGACGAAGCTTGTGGGCAGAAATCCTTTTCTGATTTATACCTGCCATTTTCACATACTTTTCAACAATGTATTGAACAGTTCTTCTGCTAATTCTTTTCTTTCTCTCACTCAAGAAAAGGGCATCTTTGTCCCTTACACCTTCTGTAGGGCGAACTTTTAAATAATTTTCGATAGCTTCTCTACATGCTTTATTTAAATATATTATTCTTTCTTTATTTCCTTTACCAACAATCCTTAGCATATCTTCTTTTATATCTGAAAGGTTTATATTTACAAGCTCTGAAAGTCTAAGACCACAGTTTAGAAAAAGGGTAATTATTGCAAAGTCCCTTTCTTTATTTTCACCGTCAATTGCAGAAAGTAGCTTTTTGCTTTCCTCAAGTGTAAGATACCTTGGATTTCTTTTACCAAGTTTTGGCGACTCTAAATCTTTTGCAGGGTTATCAGGAATGAGTTTGGCTTTGCTGTAAAGGTATTTAAAAAAGCTTCTAATTGAGGCAACTTTTCGGGCCCTTGCATATGGACCGTTGTTAAAGCGTGTTGCAAGGAAAGAAAAATATTCATATAGATTGCTAAGGGTTAAGGTTTTGAGCCTTTCAATTTCAAAGCTGCTCACATCGATATTTTCAAGATCCTCGATCTTTTCGATTTGGCTTAAAATATTCAAATCTTTTGCTTTTAGATATCTTAGAAAAGTTCTCAAGTCATAGTAATATTCTTTAATTGTATTTGGTGATTTGTTTTTGATTGTAATCATATAGTTTAAAAAATCGACTACAAAAGGTGGGACACCCGAAAAATCCATTTTCTCATTCCCTTCATTGCACAAAATTTTTATTTTGTGCAATTATATTTTCTTAAATCTATTATACTTCTCTTCTTTATGTCACGTCAACCTTTTTCTTTTTCTTGTTTGATAGCTCTATGTGGCCTCTTAAAATTCATAAGGTTTACAAATTATTTCTTTAATCTTTGTCTCAAATATAGAAGCCGCATGTGAAGGTCTTATAATCACAGCAGTATCTGCACCTTCAGATGTTCCACCAATTGCAATGACATCCTCACCATACGGTATCAGTCCTGCATCTAAAGCCATAACAGAAATCTCCACTGCGACCTTTACGCCTTGCCCCAGCATTCTGAGCGTATGTGCCATGATTTCAACCGGATATACTCCACCAAACTTTCTTGATATTCCTCTTTCCGCACCAGATAAAACATGTGTACCTGTGTATACTTTAAATCCTTTAGCCTTGAGCTCTTCAATTGTCTTTTCATCTATCTCCATCTTTCCTGGTTCTGCAAAGCCGTTGACATGAGTGACCACAACAACATTTTTACTACAATTTTCCAAAAGTTTTGCAGTTTTTCCCGAACAGGATGCAACAACAATATAGTTTATTCCTCTTTCGTGTGCAGTTTTTACAGCAAGCTCAATTGTTTTTTGAGTATTTTGTGGTCCAGCTGATTCAAAATACACCTTTGTTTCCTCCCTTTCAAAAAGTTTTTCGAAAAGCTTTTGTTTATAATACTTCCTCACCACAAATTTTATAACATTCATAAACTCATGTCTACACAATCACAAAAATACAATTTGAATACTTGTATTCAATAAAAAAATGTTTTATGCTATAATTTTATAAAAACATTTTACGTAGAGGAGTGTGAAGTTTCTGTGAAAAAGCTTGTTACTGCATGTACCTTAGTAATTTTTGTACTTTTAATATTCTCCATGTCCTTTGCTGCATCAAAAACTATTAAAATAGGTGTGAATTTAGAGCTCTCGCAAGCAGTTGCTCAGTATGGACAAAAAGAACTTGAGGGGTTAAAGCTTGCAATTGACGAGATAAACCAAAAAGGTGGAGTTGGCGGCAAAAAGATTGAGCTTGTTATACTTGACAACAAATCTGACAAGACAGAAGCCCAGAATGTTGCAACAAGGCTTGCTGTGAGAGAAAAAGTGCTGGCAATATTAGGTCCTGCAACCTCTGGTGCGACAAAATCAGCGGCAGTTGCAGCAACAAAGTACAAAGTTCCGATTATCTCCCCTTCTGCCACAGACGATACTGTTACAATTGACGAGAGGACCAGAAAGACAAAAGCTTATGTTTTTAGGACTTGTTTTAACGATTCATTCCAAGGAAATGTGATGGCTAACTTTGCACTGAAGACTTTAAAAGTAAAAAAAGCTGCGATAATCTATGATGCTTCATCTGACTATAGCAAAGGACTTTTTAAAAACTTTAAACAGACATTCACGAAAGGTGGCGGTAAAATAGTAGCCGAGGAAGCATTTGGAAAGGGTGAACAAGATTTTAGCAGTATCCTTACAAAGATAAGAGACAAAAAACCTGATGTAATATTTGCCCCTGTTTACTATGATGAAGCAGGGCTTATTATAAAACAAGCACGCGAACTTGGCATGGATATGCCAATACTGGGTGGAGATGGTTTTGATGATCCAAAGGTTGTTGAGAAGGCTGGTAAAAAATTTGCTAACAACGTATTCTTCTCTGCTCACTACTCTTCCCAGGACACAGATTCAAAGGTTCAAGAGTTTATAAAAAAATTTAAGAAAAAATACAATACTGAACCAAATGCTTTTGCTGCGCTTGGGTACGATTTGGGATACTTTATTGCTGACGCCCTCAAAAGAGCAAACCTAAAGTTTGATAGCATTGCGAAAGACAGAGAAAGATTAAAAACTGCTATTGAAAACACTAAAAACTTTGTTGGTGTAACGGGAATTGTGAATATAAACAAGAATCATAATGCTGAAAAGTCTGCTGTTATAATAGAGCTTAAAAATGGCGTTCAGATGTTCAAACAAAAGTTAAATCCATAAAAATTAAGGGCTAAATAAACTACTAAAAAGAGGAAGGGGCAATCTTCGCCCCTTCCGTCATGTTATTTATTTCTATTTCAAAAAAGAGGTGATAGGAAGTTGACCACTTTTATTCAGCAATTGATAAACGGCATTACACTTGGAAGTGTCTATGCACTGATTGCTCTTGGATATACAATGGTTTATGGAATAATTAAACTTATTAACTTTGCTCATGGCGATGTATTCATGGTAGGTGCTTATATCGCTTTTTTATGTGTTACATATTTAAAGTTAGGTCTTTTACCAGCATTAATAGTTTCAATGATTTTATGTGCACTTTTAGGAATGTTAATTGAAAAGTTCGCTTATAAACCTTTACGAAATTCACCTAGGATTTCTGCCTTGATCACAGCAATTGGTGTATCACTTTTTTTAGAAAATCTAATGCAACTCTTGATGGGGGCTGATTCAAGAGTTTTTCCAAGACTTGTAAATGAAAAAAATTATCACCTTTTCCATGGCAAAGTTGTAGTAAACAGTAAGCAAATATATCTTCTGATAATCACAGTATTGCTCATGTTACTTCTCAACTTCATTGTCAAAAACACAAAGATAGGTAAGGCAATGAGAGCTGTATCCCAAGACATGGACGCAGCAAGGCTTATGGGTATAAACGTTGATACAACAATTTCATATACCTTTGCAATAGGTTCTGCTCTGGCTGCAGCTGGTGGTGTTTTGGTTGGCCTTTACTATAACACAATAAACCCTCTGATGGGAGTTTTGCCTGGACTTAAAGCCTTTATTGCAGCAGTCTTTGGTGGAATAGGTATAATTCCAGGAGCTATGCTTGGTGGCTTTTCTCTTGGTGTTATTGAAACGCTTGTAAGTGGGTACGGTAGCTCTATGTACAAAGACGCGGTTGCATTTGCCCTATTGATTTTAATCTTGATTCTAAAACCATCTGGACTTCTTGGCAAAAATATAAAAGAGAAGGTGTAGAGAAGGATGAAAAAGAGGTTTTTAGTTTACTTTCTAATTGTGGTTGTTATTTATGTAATCGTTACAGTTTTGATGAAAATTGGGGTAATTGATGATTATATAAAACTTAACTTGTTCTTGATAATGCTCAACATCATCTTGGGTGTGAGTCTAAACTTGATAAATGGAATAACTGGACAGTTTTCACTTGGCCATGCAGGTTTTATGGCAATTGGTGCATATACAACAGCAGTGTTGACAACCCTTGAAAAACCTCTTCCCTTTTACTTGACAGTTTTGATTGGTGGACTTTTAGCAATGCTTTGTGGCCTTCTTATTGGTCTTCCTGTTTTGAGACTAAGAGGTGACTATCTTGCAATAGCAACTTTAGGATTTGGTGAAATTATAAGAGTTATTATCCAAAACATTGACTATTTAGGTGGAGCAAGTGGTATTAGCGACATTCCTCAGGGAATTGACTGGACAGGATATTTTATAATTACAGTAATCACTGTTGTTGTAATCTTAAATATCATAAACTCATCATTTGGAAGGGCTATGATTGCTATAAGAGAAGATGAAATTGCAGCAGAAGCTATGGGAATAAACACAACCTTATATAAGGTTTTAGCTTTTATGATAGGAGCATTTTTTGCAGGTGTTGCAGGCTCTGTTTATTCTGGCTCGTTTGGTTTTATCCAGCCAGATATGTTCAACTTCTTTAAGTCCATAGACATATTAGTAATTGTTGTACTGGGTGGACTTGGTAGTATTTCAGGTTCAATAATTTCTGCTATTGTACTTACTATAATTTCAGCCCTATTGCAAAACTATCCTGAGGTTAGAATGATTTTATACTCGCTTATCTTAATTGTCATTATGCTATTTAGACCTCAGGGTCTTTTGGGCACAAAAGAGATTAAATTGTCAAAAATTATTCCAATGCTTGGTGGTGATAGATAAGATGCTTAAAATAAAGAATGTAACAGTCAACTTTGGAGGAATTGTAGCGCTGAACAATGTCAATATTGATGTGGAAAAGGGTTCAATAATAGGATTAATTGGTCCTAATGGTGCTGGTAAAACGACTGTGTTCAATGTTATATCAGGTATTTATAATCCGAACACAGGCAAGGTTGAATTTTCAAACTATGATATAACTTATAAAAGGACTTACCAGGTATCTACTTTGGGAATTTCAAGGACTTTCCAAAATATAAGACTTTTTAGAGAGCTGAGCGTTCTTGACAATGTGAAAATCTCTTTTCACAAAAACGTCGGTTATAACCTGTTTGATGCAATCCTTAGGACAAAAAGATTTCTAAAAGAAGAGGCGGAAAATCACAAAAAGGCCGAAGAACTTTTGAAGTTATTCAATTTATATGATAAAAGGCATGAGCTTGCTAAAAACTTACCATATGGTGAACAGCGAAAACTTGAGATTGTCCGTGCACTTGCAACATCACCCAGACTGCTTTTGTTAGATGAGCCAGCAGCAGGGATGAACCCTCAAGAAACACAGGAGCTGAAAAACCTGATTAGATTCATAAAGGACAAATTTGACCTCACAATTTTATTAATTGAACATGATATGTCTGTTGTAATGGATATATGCGAAAAGATATACGTGCTTGACTATGGCGAAGTAATTGCTGTTGGCGCACCTGAAGATGTCAGAAACAACCCTCGCGTAATTGAAGCATACCTTGGAGAGGGGGACTTAGAATTTGCTTAAAGTAAACGGAATTGATGTATTTTACGGGGCTATTCAAGCATTATTTTCTGTTTCACTGGAGGTTAAAAAAGGAGAGATTGTAACATTAATTGGGGCAAATGGTGCAGGGAAGTCTACCCTGCTCAAAACAATCTCTGGTCTTATTAGGCCTCGTACAGGTTCAATTTATTTTGAAGATATTGATATAACTAAAAAATCATCTATGGAAATTGTAAAACTTGGTATTTCACATGTGCCAGAAGGAAGACGCGTCTTCCCAGAGATGACTGTTCTTGAAAATTTAGAGCTTGGTGCGTACTTGAGAAAGGACAGGCAAGGAATAAAAGAAGATTTGAAAAAGGTCTTTGAGAGATTTCCAAGGTTATATGAGAGAAAGAATCAGCTTGCTGGCACCCTCTCTGGCGGAGAGCAGCAGATGCTTGCAATTGGAAGAGCACTAATGTCAAGGCCAAAGCTACTTTTGCTTGATGAGCCTTCAATGGGTTTGGCACCTATACTTGTGACTGAGATATTTAAAATAATAAAAGAAATAAATTCGCAAGGCACAACTATACTTTTGATCGAGCAAAACGCCCACATGGCACTTTCAATTGCAGATAGGGCGTACGTAATTGAAACAGGCAAAATTGTCTTATCTGGTGAGGCTAAAGAAATTGCAGCAAATCCTGAGGTTAAAAAAGCGTATCTGGGAGGATAAGTTTACAAATAAAAAACAATATTACAAAGAAAGAAACAGGGTTTTTTTAATAATAAAAAATCTAAGTCAGCCCTGTTTCTTTCTAATATTATTTTATGTATATACAATTTACTTGCTCTATTAGATTGCAGATGCACAACTTACAAATAAAAGACTTAATAAAGTTAAAATGACCATCACAACTACGCTTGTTATAATTAAAGATTTTCCTAAGTCATCTTCCCTTCTTGCGATGTATATACAACCCAAAATTATACCAATTAAAGGAAATAATATTGAGACAATATATAACCAACAACCACTATTATCAGTTCCCGAAAATTTATAATCAGTACTTCCATCATAAACCGATAATCTTCCACCACATTTATCACATATCTCAGACCTCTGAGAATATATCAAACCACATCTTGGACATATTTTTTTATACTTGTCTACTGGCCCTAAAATTGCTCCACATTTCCAACATTCTGTTCTATTTTCACCATTCAATTCATTGCATTTAGGGCATATTTTCAATTTTGTTTTCTCCATTTTCTCTATATTAACTATGGAAATTCTATCATTTTATTTACAAATTGTCAATCTTATTTTCAAATTTTATTATTTATTTTTTATGATTTTCCCAAATTAGAGTTTTACATTTCAAATATCTTTTGAAACTTTTATTTTCTCAAATTTAGAAAAATAAGTCCAACCTATGGCTCTTTGGTTGTGGTCGACCTTGCCTTATTTTCTATTTAAAGGCATTATTTTCATTTCATCTTTCTACTCCCCGGCTTTACAATAGGAATTCCTTCCCTGCAAAGAGGGCAGTCATCTGGCTCGTAAGTTTCAATTTCAAGAGTCAGAAGTGTCTTTAAAGGATATCCTAAATCCACCTTACCGCCACTTCTGTCAACAATTCCTGCAACTCCAACAATTTCTCCTCCGTTTTCCTTGACTATTTCTATTATTTCTTTCACAGAGCCACCTGTTGTAATGACATCTTCTACAACTAATACTTTTTCACCCTCTTCAATCTTAAAGCCTCGACGAAGTTTCATTATTCCATCTTCTCTTTCTGCAAATACAGAACGGCAATTTAGCTGTCTTGCAAGCTCATATGACAAAGTAATCGCTCCTATCGCTGGCCCAATTACAACATCAATTTCTTGTCCTGCAAAGTTTTTTGCAAGGTCTTTGCAAATTGTCTCTGCAAGGTTTGGATATTGCAAAATCTTTGCACACTGCAAATATTTTGAGCTATGTTTCCCTGATGTCAACAAAAAGTGACCCTCTAAAAGTGCATTTGTGTCTTTGAACATCTGAAAATAAGCTGATTCATTCATATCTTTCTCTCCTTTCGACTATATTGATATTGCTATCGTAAAATCCTCTCTCTTTCAAAAACTGTTGCCACCAGTCTTGATAGGCAATAGTAGAAAGCTCTTCACCCAAGTGTGACCAGTCACCTTCTACAAGCAGGTTATATCTGTTATCCTTGTATTCAATTATATTTATTGCAGTGTTATCCTGCCACAAAATTTCGTTTAGCCTTTCAAACTCATATCCCTTTATGTATGTCAAAAGTGCACGAATCAATGTTCCATGTGTAACTATACAAACACATTTCCCGGCATTTGTCTTTACAATATCTTCAAAAGCAGAAACAGCGCGAAGATAAAGTTCGTACATGCTTTCTCCATTTGGCATACAGTGCTCATGCGGTCTTTTTTCCCACAGTTCATACTCTTTTGGGTACAAAATAGGAAGCTCATCCCAGCACCTGTCTTCCCAATCTCCTCCGTTTATCTCAACCAAGTCATTTCTTATTATTATCTCAATATCTCTTCCCTTTGCTATCTGCTGAGCAGTATAAAGTGCCCTTTTGAGAGGACTTGAATATATGGCATCAAAGTGGACACTTTTCAGACGCTCAGCAAGCCTTTGAGCCTGGAGCTTCCCTTTTTCAGTCACATTTGAATCTGTTATGCCATGAAACCTCCTGATGAAATTTCCTTCAGCCTCTGCATGACGTATAAGATAAATAACAGTCTTTGACATTTTTGGGTCACCTCAAATAATAATATTGCCAACTAAGTCTTTAACTGATTCAAACCCGTGAGCTTTTAAATAGTTTTCAATTCCTTCCCTTATTTCTAAGACTGCATTGGGATTTACAAAATTCACTGTGCCAATCTGAATGGCAGTAGCACCAGCTAAAAAGAACTCTATTGCATCCTTATAATTCATGATTCCGCCCATTCCAATGATGGGTATTTTGACTTTTTGGAAACACTCATACACCATTCTTATAGCAATTGGTTTTATTGCAGGGCCAGAAAGCCCACCTGTTACCATCTTAATAAGAGGTTTTCTTGTTTCAATGTCAATTGCCATAGCAGAGACGGTGTTTATAAGCGAAATTGCATCTGCTCCTGCTTTCTCTGCTGCTTTAGCAAGCTCTGTAATATCTGTAACGTTTGGTGTAAGTTTTACTATTACAGGGCATACAGATACTTTCTTTACTTCTTTTGTTATTTCATAGACTTTATTGGGATCTTTTCCAAATACCATACCACCTTCTTTTACATTGGGACACGAAAGGTTTACTTCTATCATGTCTACAAGTGGGCTTACTATCTTTGCAAGTTCTGTAAACTCTTCTTTGTTAAAACCGTTAATGTTAGCAATTATCTTTGTATCAAACTTTTTTAAAAAAGGAACCTCATCGTTTACAAATGCTTCGACTCCCGGATTCTCAAGCCCAACTGAATTTATTATTCCGCCATAGACCTCACACAGTCTTGGCTGAGGATTTCCAGCACGTTTTTTGAGAGTTATTCCTTTTGTCGAAATTCCTCCAAATAGGTTTAAGTCAATAAGTTTTGAAAATTCACGACCAAACCCAAATGTCCCTGAGGCAGCAATTATAGGATTCTTGAGCTTTACACCGCTTATTTCGATTTCTAACATTTATATTTCTACCTCCATTATATCAAAAACAGGACCATCCGAACACACATGTAGCATATTGCCATCTTTTCCTTTAATACTACAACAAAGACATGCACCAATTCCACATGCCATTTTCTCTTCCAGAGACACATAGCATTTAAATGGCAAGTTTAAAGACTTAAGAAATCTTAACATGGGTTTTGGTCCACATGAAAATGCTACTTTGTAATTTTCTTCTTCAATTTTTGTTTTAAAAACTTCAACAGTATTCCCTTTATAACCTATGCTACCATCATCTGTTGATATGAAGAGATTGTCAGAGACTTTTTTAAATTCCTCTACAAAGAACAAATCACTTTTGCTTCTAAATCCAAGAAAAACATCTATTTCATTTCCAGCCTTTTTTAGTTCGAGGCATAGAGAAAGAAGAGGGAAAATCCCCACACCTCCTCCCACCACTGCTACTTTGCCATCAAACCTGTCAATCAAAAATGAATTTCCAAGAGGACCAAACACGTTTATCATATCACCCTTTTTCTTTTGAGAGAGAATTTGAGTACCTCTTCCTACTACTTTGTATCCAATGAACACATTATTTTCTTTTACAAATGAAATGCTAAAAGGACGTCTTAATAGTGGATATATTGAATCTTTCTCAACAAGGATATTTACAAAATTTCCTGGTTTGAATGTATTTGCTAAGTACTCTGACTCAAAAGAAAGAAGATATATACTATTTGCAATCATTTTATTTTCAGCTATCTCAACGTCTAATAGCTTCATTATCAATCTCTCCTATATTGAAAATGTCAAGTTCTTTCTTTTGTTTTATAAACTCAATTATCTCAACAGCAGCCTTTGCCGTGTCAACAGATGTGAAAATTGGAACTTTGTTTTCAACTGCAAACCTTCTGATTAAAAACCCATCTCTTTGAGGCTGTCTTCCCTTTGTCGGGGTATTCATGACTATGTTTATTCTACCACT
>NZ_APGP01000097.1:0-783 GCF_000404025.1 Caldicellulosiruptor sp. F32 | reverse complement strand
CAAGTTTACTCTCCGTATGCAGAACTTGCCAAAAAACTTTTGGACGCTGGTAGAATTTCTTATGGCAAATACGAGGAACTGCTCATAGAAGGTGGATACGCACATCTGATATTTGAACCTGAAGAAGACACAGAAGGTGAAATTAATGAACTTGAAGATGCCTATAGTCTTTGATAACGATTGTCTTTGTTCATTTTCATGGATAAATCGACTTGATATAATCGACAAACTTTTTGCTGGTCATATCGTTATCCCCAGAATCGTTCTGGACAAAATAAAGGAATTGCAAAAATACCGCTCCTACAGATTTGTTTTTCTAAACATAGACCAGAGAATAAAGAAGCGGTAATACAAAATCAGAGAAATTCCAGAATTAAGTCCTTACAAGGATGAATTTTCGAGGTTGACAGATCAAAAAAGTACGAATTCCATAGGCAAAGGAGAAGCTGCTGCTATAGTAATAGCAAAAATGTTAAACGGAACTCTTGCCAGTAACAATCTCAAAGATGTACTGCTGCATATTCAGCCAGACCAACCACCGCTGATAACCACAGAAACCATTCTATACCTTGCATATCAGAGAAAACTCATAAGCTTTCAAGAAGGACAACAAATATTAGATGAAATGAAACTAAGAAAAAGGAAGCTTTCTACTTACAGTTTTTTTGAGCTTCTTGAAAAGTACAAAGAAGCAGACTAAATAACTGTTGCAATTTCAAACTACAGTGGTATAATATATTCAGAACCAATTGCCACATACGAATAGCAAAACTGTATTCAAAA
>NZ_APGP01000096.1:0-1428 GCF_000404025.1 Caldicellulosiruptor sp. F32 | reverse complement strand
CACGAAAATAGATTGTATTCAAAAATGATCTTGAAAATTAACAATATAATATGTTAAATCATTGCGTATTTTTGTTGAATAATTTTTTAGTGGAAAACAGATAAAATCAATTCTACTATAACTACTATAGAAACAATATGGATATAAATAATTTTCATCCTCTGCATTCGACTGTTTGCTCTTAGGTATTGGTGAGAGGACTGGTAATACTCCGCTTGAGGCTATGGTAATTGAATATGCTCAGCTTAGAGGTACAACAAAGAATATGAGGCTTGAGGTAATCACTGAGATTGCAGATTACTTTGAAAAAGAGCTTGACTACGAGATTCCACCAAGAACGCCGTTTGTTGGCAGGGCATTTAATGCAACAAGAGCAGGAATTCATGCCGACGGTATTTTAAAGGATGAGGAGATCTACAACATCTTTGATACAAAGAAGATTTTAAACAGGCCAATTGTCATTGCAGTTGATGCACACTCTGGGCTTGCAGGTATCGCTGCATGGATTAACACATATTTTAGGCTTGAAGGTGACAAGAAGATTGACAAGCGCGACCCAAGAGTTGCTAAAATCAAAGAATGGGTTGACAAAGAGTACGAAAATGAAAGAACAACTGTTATTGGCGATGATGAGCTTGAAATGGTTGTTCGAGAAATCATGCCAGAGCTTTTCAAGATGCATGAAAGCAGGGTAAAATAGTTTTTCTCAAGTATTTGAAAAGAGCCAGTCCTAAAAAGTTGGGCTGGCTTTTTACTTGTGTATCTGTCTTGTCTGTTTCCATTTTTCTACCAGGTTAGTCTTGACGCTTAAACAATATCTATATTTATTACCTTAGACAAATAGCTCAATCAAATGAAAGGGGATATGCAATGAAATTTACTTTTTAGGAGGGGTAAAAATTAAACTAAAGGTGAACTAATTCAAGGCCAATCAGTTATATCAGCTTTTAAGCCTTTGTGAAATAACAACTCTGCTTTTTTTAAGTCCCACTTTTCAAGCATTTTATCAAAATACTTGTCGGGGTTATGTAAAGCTTTATCACTTTCTATAATCTCTCCATTTTCAGATATTATGTTTTTTATCAAGCTGCAATAATTTGATAGCATATTGTAAATATCTTCGTTTGTTAAAAATTTAAGTTTATTGCTATCATTTGTAGTAATAGGCTTACCTTCTGAAAGATTAAAATATATTTGCCCTATTAACGAGTTAATATCATTAACCGTATACAAAATAGATGGGACCTTTGATTCATATTTTCTATATCTGGGATTTGTGTTACGTAATATTACTAAAAGACGTGCGCTACTGGTCAAGCTATCTCTTAGATATAAAAACTCCTGAGAAAAAGTCAGTTTATTATTTTTTTTAAATTTTCCATGAAATATAAAGCATTAAAGTAAGTATCTTTTATTGAACAGAAAAAT